>JAUVUL010000292.1 GCA_030600975.1 Candidatus Aegiribacteria sp. | reverse complement strand
GATGTGGGGGCTTCGGACCCCTCCTGCGAATTCCTGGCATTGCCCTTGACGGTTGTTCATCGTTCAGACGAAGCCTGCGTGGAATAGAGATGGTCGACGAGATCTTTCCTTTGAACTCTCCGAAGTTGTCAGGCAGGATTTTTATAAGGGCGGGTAACTGGCCGAGTTGGGCCACCATCCTGCTCTGTTCGTCCTCCCCTGCATACGTCAGCGCGTCAAGTTTCCATATTCTTGTGACCTTCTTGTTATCCTTACTGGCGATGGCCTCGAGTTGAACACTGGGCGGGGGGTGCTCGAAGCTGAAATGCGGAATGGGAAAGTCATGATCTCCGGTCGAGACGATAATGAATCCACGAGCTGGCCTGTGCAGGCCAACGCTACCGATTCCGCTAATTCGATCAGAGAGATCTACCGGGTTGATCCCCCGTACCGAGTCAAGGACCCCGTGAACGATCATTCGTCGTGGTCGTCCTGTTTCCACGATTTCGAACTCGTAGTACGCCACTCCGTCGATATCCGGCCGGTACATCGGACAGACCTCCTTACCGAGTTGGGCGTTTCTCGTCCCATATCCCATCTCGGTGTCCCGTAACGATTCCAGATGTTCGGCCACCATACGACGGACATTCATCGGTAATGTCTTTTGTGGGATTCGCACAGTTCCCTCCTTTACTGTTTGAGTCCTTAGTCAATAGAGTCATTCGCAGTTGCCTTAATCTTTTGCCCTCCTTTCTCGTAAACTACTGCAATACAAGCCATTTCAGTGGTTATTTTGATTCCAACATGCTGCTCGAGATCGATCCTGCAAATCAACTCGGGGTATAAGAACTCCTGTTTGAAGAGTATCAGCTTCAGATACACTCCTTAAGGCAGTATCTACTATTCCAGATTCCTAATTCATTTTCTGTCAGATATTTAAGATTGTCAAACAGGAGTTGGCTAATATGCTGTTTATTCCGTGATTGTGCGCACAGATGTTCTAATGCATCAAGGCTCTGGATCCAAAGTTCTAGAACCTTCCGAAATATGGTTATTTATTTGCATATCTTTCTATAAGCACAGTTGGTCGATCCGCGGCAGCAATACAGGTTACGCGCACAGCCCCGGACATGCGGTTTTCCAGGCGCAAGGATACTGGAGTTCTGTGATCGCGATAATACTGTATTGACATAGTATGAATTGTGGGGGCATAAATACATGGTGATTGGAGAAATGGTATATCCAGTTGCAAACAGTACCATAAGTAATATACGTACCTCCTGGTTTTGTGTTTCGGTAGCAGGAGGTTATTCCTGTTTTGGGGTTAATCCATGAAAGAAGTAAAAGAAGAGCTCTTCGATCAGGATAATGAGAATGATCATGTATCAGTTATCTATTTTCATGGAATAGGCAATCAGCGCCGCTTCCAGGAAACAGGAAGACTGATAGATTCTCTTGAGACATACTGCTTCACAACCAAATCGGAAAACGATGATCCAACGGATCAGTCGACAATTCATAAGCTTGAAGTAAGCGGCATCAGATCCGAACGATCAAATGACTCTTCGTCTGATGAAGATGTATCTTTTGTTGAAGTACAACCAAAGAACCAATCAGGCCTGAACGCAAGGGGAAAAACGTTCAGATTTTACGAAGTATACTGGGCACCGCTGGCTGCTAAGGAGGTTCCTCCCAGGGAGGTTGTATCCTGGTTATTCAATAGTGGTTGGCAAACCGTGAAAGCATGGTTCACCAGCAGATGGAGAGGTCGTCCCAGTATTCGAAGGATGACTTTGCATGAACTGAGACAAGACTCACTTGTTGATGGTATTGATAACGATGAATCAAGATTACTTGCGGAAGCCTATTCCGATTTTTCCACATTTGAAGCGCGGAATACATATCCGAAGGGGAAATTCAAGTACTTTCTCAAATTCATGCTTGAGAGTGGATACTTAAAAAATAGCGAATCGCTGATAAAATCAGCGAAAAAGTGGAAATGGAGATATCGAAGAGTCGAGTTCTGGAATTGCCTTTACCTGATTACGTTTTTCCTGTTTATTATTCTGCTGGTTGCGGCAATCCTCTGGAGTGCAATCCTGCTAATCGATCCCCTGGGCAATAGTATCATAAAGTATGTTGAGAGGACCTGCGGATTCATTAAACTCTCAGAAGACCTCCGCATATACAACTGGATAAACACTGTGATAATTGGCATGGGAGTTATCCTTTGTCTCTATATACAATCATTCCTTCGTAAATATGTGGGAGATGTGCAATTCTGGGGTACTTACGAAGAGACAAACACTAAATACCAGATTCGAAAGCAAATCCTTCGACAAGGAGTCAGCGCACTAAAACATGCCCTCAAGGATTCGAATTGTAATCGCATCGTCATTATCGCTCACAGTCTTGGCTCTTCCATTGCTTTCAATTCCTTATTGGAAATAACAAAGGAACTCGCTATTAAAGATAGTGCTGAGAACATCGATATGAGCTCAAGCTCTCTCAGCAAGTTTGATCAATTCATCACTCTAGGATGTCCAATAGATAAAATCAAGTACTTTTTCGGTTGCCAGATGGGAAAATATTCAAGGGTTGATAAACTGCAGGATGACATACGAGGAACAATAGCTGACCCGCCATTCTCCATTAACCATGAACAGAAGATTCGCTGGATTAACTACCATGATGTTGGAGATATCATCAGCGGTTCAATCGAATCCGTTCTGAATTTCAGTCATCTGGAAGCTGAAGTCGATAATATCAGAGTAGCCTGTTCAACAGGATTTCCCAACCCGGGATCTTGCCATACTGAATACTTCTCTTACAGGAGAATAGTTCAAGATATGTATAGCATTATCTTTGATGGTAGATATTCTTCCCGCATAAAACAGATTGAAAAAATACCAAAGCTCGATTACACTGAAAAAGCATCGAATTATGCTAAGACTGATTTCCGATTATTCCTTCTGCTGCCATGGGTATTATTCTCAATGATCATAGTGGATTCAATAAAAATCGAATTGGTTACGAAGCAAGCAATCAGATTGTTCATCGGCTACTCATTCGTGGGAATTCTTCTCTGGCTTTTAGTCAGATACATTACGGGTAGACTGCAGGGTCATAGAGATCCATTAATGGTTAAAAGATAGATAGTGTACTTCTGAAAACAACCATATCAAGTATACAGATCTTCATTTATCGGCTATTTGTTTCTAAATATCAACATGCATTGTAGCTGCATGTTATTCAGGGAAAGGGGTTGAGTATTATGAGTCAGAAAGTAATAATCACACAGCGCGGCGTTCCCCGTACAAAAGCAGAAGCATCGGAAACAAGTGAGGCTCGCAATCTGGGGTGTTCAGTGGAATATCACCTGCCGCAGGGAACTCTGGTGAGTGGGGATGTACAGAAGATTACCGCCGCTCAAACACGCGGCTACAGGGTAAAACTGCTAAGGGACACCAACATTCTCTCGATTGGCACCTTTCGAATCGATATAGAAAAAAAGGACTCGCTGAAGGTTCCAGCGAGACTTGAGGTTCCGAAAAGTCTTGAGAAAACATGGCCGCATCATCTGGTGCAGCTGATAGGTCCGCACATACCGGAGTGGATTCATACTATAGAAGATCGCGGCCTGGATGTTGTCGAACCCATTTCCAACTACGGGCTCTTTGTTGTTGGCAATCCTGTGGACGTGAACCGTCTGCTGGATCTTCCTTTTGTCGCATGGGTCGGGCCATTCAAACCGGCATACCGTCTGCAGTCAAACCTGTCAGGTCGGCGAGGAAGAATAAGTTATGTGAGTATCGGTGTCTACACTGAAAG
>JAUVUL010000001.1 GCA_030600975.1 Candidatus Aegiribacteria sp. | reverse complement strand
TTTCAGATTCGAATATTCCTTCTTCATAGTCTCAAAAAGAACTGTGCTCAAAATTCATAGAACCGAATCTCTTAGTCCGCATATTTCACCAGCTTTTGTTTCGAAGCGGCGTAGACAGCTGTGGACTCGGAGGCTTGCGAGTGCAGACTCCGCAGGCGTACTTTTACAGTACGTCGAGGACGGATGTGCGAGTATGACGCATCTGTATACGTCGCTGCAGTAAAATGCTGGTGAAATATGCGGATTAGTGGTGCCGGTAATTGAAAGATGACACCCACTGCGACAAGCACCCGCTTGCCGGGGTGCAGATCGAGAATGTTCATGATGTTGTCGACGATGTGGTCGTTGCGTTCCTCCTCGAAGACCACGATCTCCCGATACCTTGGTGACCGACGAAGGATAGCGTATTTGAGTTCGTTCATTGACGACCAGATTGACGTGATCTCATCCGAATTGATGTCGAGGAAGTCCTTCTCACAGAAATACGAGTTCAGGAACTGAAACATGCCACTTAACAGCGCATACTCATACTGCATGACGGAGTCGTTATATGCCTCCATCTGCAGTGCCTGCCATTCAGGATTGGATCAACTACGATGGTCGATTCTACAAGTCTGCTCTATTCCCGACACTACTGCGTTGGTCTTAGATTTAAATCTAGTGATTCGTACACCGCTCGGGAGGGCTCTACTGATTCGGAGTATTTCATTATGATAAAACTATGTGAAAATAAGGAGAGGCTTAAAAATAAAAAAAGTATTAAGCAATAAGAAGAAGCAATTTGAAAGAATGATTGAAAAACTTAATTCAGTCAGACCCGATAATTGGGGTGAGATTGATAAAGTACTTTCAGATATAAAGCAAAATCCTTCATTTTTCGAATCATTGGATAAGACTGAATTTCTAAACAAAATGAGCAAAGGATTCGCCTTCTGGACCTTTGATTTTGGTATTGATGGTGTTTCAGTTGAGATATCAAAATATGCTCAATGCCTGGAGGAGATTCTTTCTAATGAGAAAAAGGTAACAGTTCATTTTATCGCTGGAGACTTTCATCCTCAGGCAGACAGTGTTATCAGGCCGGATTGGCACAGATTTCATATTTCACGTGCAAATGGCTGGTCAAAATGGGATAACGGCAAGTGGTTTGAAAAACTTTTCTATCAGGATATGACTGAAAACAGTAAAAAATCAAAAACAGTAGCTGCTGAAATATGGTCTCAAGCAGTTAGACTTGCTAAAATAATGGGTGATTATTTAGCAGAAAATGAAATATCACTACTGATACCCGTAAATGTGAATTCAAATCCAGGAAATCTTGCCACAGGATTATGTACTGTTCTGGTTTCTGAATTGATGGGTATTTATGTAATAAACTCAAATCATGACTTTTACTGGGAAGATGGTAAACCGGCTTCTGAAAGAGAAACAGGAGAAAAACCGGGTTCAAGAGATAAGTTCTTCAGGAATATAGGTAATCGTCCATTTTTTTCCTTGTTAAAGAAAATTTATCCATGGGATGGCCGCAGGTGGATACAGGCTAATATTAATAAACTTCAATCGAAGAATTTGATAAACAAATTCGGATTTCCTGAAAATCATGTTTTTGAGATTTTAACATCTATTAGTGATGCTTTTTTCAAGGATTATACAAAAGATGAAATAAAATCTGTTCGTTTGCGAATGGCACATATTCTATCGAATGGTAAACCTATCATCCATCCTGTTTCTGTAGATTATTGTTTGTCAAATGTAGAAAAATGGATGAATAACCAAAAACCCTTTGTATGTGCGAGAGAAGAAGGATTAAGTCTTGATTTAACATCAGAGAATATCTTCTATTTTCTTCAACCAACACGGATTATTAAGCGTAAACGAATATGGAGAGATTTGGAGTTAATCAGTGCATTGCTTCATCATCGCCCATTTCTGGAAAAGTTTGAAAGTAACAAAAAGCAACAGATTGTATTTCATATTACAGGTCCTGTGCCAATAGAACATCAAGTTGATCTTGAGACAGTTCTGAAAACATTTATACAAGTTACTTCGGAAGAGTCAGATTTGATTTCCAATCGCTTGTTTTTAGCTTTTTCTGTTGGAATAGAGGAGCACCCTTGTTTTAAGGATAGAGAATTCGAACAACTTGGTATTGAAGATATTTATAAGCTTGCATCAATTGTACTTTTTCCCAGCGAAACCGAAGGCAGAGGTTTACCGATTCTTGAATCAAGTGCTGCTGGGATTCCAATTATCTGCAGCCATTATAAGCCAGAAGAAATTTTTAATGATGTTGTAGGAAAAGGGTTAAGTGAGGAACAACAGCTATTATATACTCGGTTTCCTGAAGGAGATTTTTCTGTATCATTTCTTGATGAAGTTTCAGACCTTTTATTCTTTCCTGAAAATAACATTGATCGCATTGAGCATAATAAAAATGCAACTCGCTTAAGGTACGGTTGTGATAATATGCATGAGACGTTTAAAAGATATTTAGATGAATTAACAAACACTATATAAGGACAAATTTATGAATATTGGATTTATTGAAGATACATGTCTTCGTGGTGGAACTCAAATCTGGGTCACAGAAGCAAATCGTTACTTACTGGAACAAGGTGAAAAAGTAACAATATTAGCACCAAAAGAAAGTTGGGTAGCCGATGAATGCCAGAGAGCAGGAGCAAATGCTGTAACTTATGACTATGTGGAAGTTGTATCAAAAGATGCTGAAAATATGAATATCTGGGCTGAAGCTTTGAAAGAATGCGATGTTGCTGTCTGTACAGTTCACCCGCCAAGAGATACTTTTCACTGTTCTATATTTGCTGCAAAATGTATTAAAGAAAATAACTTAAAAACAATCCTTATTCCCAAAACTGGAACTATTGTTCCTGAATATGAACGTGGATTTTATCTTCCTGATAAATCTATTCGATCAACAGTGATTACCATCACTGATTTTACCCGCAAGTATCTGATTGAAACCTACAAGATTCCCGCTGAGATAGTTGAATTAATCTATCAGGGTACAGAAGTGAATCGTTTTACACATAGTGACGAAGCGAAAATCGAATCTTATAAGCGTTACGTCTTACCTGCAGATGCTTCACCTGTTTTAGGCTGTGTAGGTATGTTTGAGGAAAGAAAGGGCCAAACCGTTCTTTTAGGAACTTTATCCAGATTAGCAAATAGTATTTTTCCAAATATACATTTGATTCTTGTTGGAGAAGGCCCGGATGAACAAATGCTTAAGGAAAAAGTAAAGTCCTTGGATTTGGGAAGACATGTGACTTTTTTCCCATTCACCAGTGAACCTGAATACATCTTTGAAAGAATAGATATACTTGTACTTCCAAGTTTATTCAAAGAAGGCCTGCCAAATGTATTACTTGAAGCTATGTCAATGAAAGTTCCTGTAATTTCCTCTGAAATGGCTGGTGTTCCGGAGATTGTGAAAAATGGGGAAACAGGATATATGGTAGAACCTGGAAATAGTCTTCAATTAGTAGAGATGATTGTCAAATTATGGTCTGATCAAGTGATATATAATAAAATGAAAGAGAATGGACGTAAGTTAATAGAAAACAATTTTGATAAACAGTTACAATTTTCGAAATTCCTTTCTTATTTTTACAAAATTACTCAATATTAGTCCTTAATCATTGTATTCCGCTCAGTCCGATTAATTATTCCACTGATCCCGTTCATATCTTCCAAGCTGTTTCCTCTTCGAACAGGACGGGCTAACCCCCCTCCCCTCAGATACAATCAGCCGGATTTATCGGTCAGCTGCGCCCCGTAGATACTTGAAAGAGCTTCATCATCCTCGCAGTTCCCGAATATCCAGAGAACTTCTATCTCCCTTTTTCTATCGAGGGTGTTGAAAATAGAAAGATGACATCCACTGTCAGTGAAATCCTGCGAGAACAAGATACCGTCAGTAAGGGAATGGGCCTCAACAAAACACTTTACCTGTTGGGTTATACGGTGTATTCATCCAGATAAATTTGCTCTATTCTTTTATTTGATAGATATCAATGGAATAACAATCAGCGCGAACCCATTGCAAACATACATCTTTGATTTAACATCCCTATAACTTCAAATGTCAGTTTTACTTCAGTTTAGTCCGAGGGGATTTCAAATACGGAATTCTTGTATCGTATATAATACACATACAAAGAATATTCTGAGAATATGTTGATTATACCTGCCATAGTAACTTGCTTTCCTAAATATGTTGTTTATAATTACCATAACTTAAGGATGAAGCCACTCTCTTCCTTGATACAGGAGGGTGAAATGAAGAAACCTGAGTATATAGAGCGGCCTTTATACCTGAACCGCATCGAGCCGTATCTGGGCAAGAGTGTCATCAAGGTTCTCGTCGGGCAGCGACGTGTAGGCAAGAGCTACCTGTTGTTCCAGCTCATGGATCGAATTACCGCAGCTGACCCGGATGTGCAGATCCTGTATATCAACAAAGAGCTCAACGAGTTTACTGCAATCCGCTCCTCTGAGGACCTGCTTTCGTACGTTAAGAATCACCGCATTAGTGGTCGACGTCTGGTTCTGTTGATTGATGAAATCCAGGACATCCAGGATTTTGAGCGGGCACTGCGAAGCCTCAGTGCCGGGGGTGAAACCGAGATCATCTGCACCGGGAGCAACGCAGCCCTTCTCTCCGGTGAGCTCGCAACCCTTTTATCCGGCCGTTATGTGGAGATCAAAGTCTACAGCCTCAATTATGGGGAGTTTCTGCAATTCCATGGGCTTGAGAGGACCCGGGAGGCATTCTTATCCTACCTGCGATTCGGTGGGCTTCCGTACCTGCGTAATCTTCCGCTTGTTGAAGAAATTGTCTTCGATTATCTGCGTAACATCCTTGATGCTATACTTCTCAAGGATGTGGTCGGTCGGTACCAGATCCGCAATGTTGACTTCCTTCAGCGGCTTGCCCTTTTCCTTGCTGACAACGTAGGAAGCCTGGTATCGGCCAGGAGAATCAGTGCGTTCCTGAAATCGCAAAAGGTAAAAGTGAGTCACAATCTGGTGCTGGACTATCTTTCTCACCTGTGTACTGCTTTCCTTGTATTCAGAGTCCGTCGGTCGAATATCGTTGGTCGTAAAATCTTCGAGGTTGGAGAGAAGTTCTATTACGAGGATCTTGGAATTCGTAATGCACTTATTGGTTATCGAATGACAGACATCAATAAGATCCTGGAGAATGTCATCTTCATGCACCTGAAGATGGCTGGTTACGACGTACATGTCGGACAGCTCGGTAACCGCGAGGTGGATTTCGTTTGCGAGAGACTTGGCGAACGCATATACGTACAGGTGAGCTATATAATCCCGGACAATAATGTCAGGGACAGGGAGTTCGGTAACCTGCTGGCCATCCCCGACAATTTTCCCAAATTTGTTGTATCAATGGATGAACCGGTGGGTGGATCGTATCAGGGGATCAGGCACATCCATGCCGAAGAATTTCTACACAGCCTTTCTTCGTCCGCATCACCGATTGTCCGGTCATCTCCTCCCTGATCACTAACGAGTCACATGGACCTTCCCGGTCAGCTGCGCCCTGTAGATACTTGAAAGAGCTTCATCATCCTCGCAGTTCCCGAATATCCAGAGAACTTCTATCTCCCTTTTTCTATCGAGGGTGTTGAAAATAGAAAGATGACATCCACTGTCAGCGAAATCCTCCGCGAAAAAGATACCATCAGTATTGGAATAGGCTTCCACGAAACCTTTTTCCGGAGTCTCGACCCGACCCCATTGCCCCACGTCGAACCATGCCCCTGCATGCTTCCTGCCCTGCCTCAGTAGAGGCATGCTCTGTGCAGTAAGGATCGCCTTGTCGTGCTCCCCTCCGGGGGAAATGAAACTTCTTATATCTAACTCACCACCAAGGTAAGCCTCGTGAGTGGCTTCAGCGCAAAAACCGGTTTTTAGAAGGGGTACCTCCGGGAGCATAGAAACTCTCCATGTAAGGTCAAGTGAACCGTATTTTTTATGATCCACTGCCCAATTCATCTCCCAGCCGCATTCGGGCAGACCACCGGTAAGAGTCTGAAACTCCCTCCAGCTGCAATCCACAGAGTCGAGCCTGAAGGGTCTGTTGCGGTCATTGATCCTGGGGTGGATACCTCCGAACCAGGGCTTCTCCCAGGCGAAATCGGAAGGCCCCGGATGGGAAGACATGAGATACTCAACTCCATCCAGGCGCAGGCTGTACACATGTCCGAACTCCGACGGATCGATCAGAGCTTTCAACCTGCTGTTGGATATAGTGAGAATTCCGTCCTTTTCAGAAAGCTCGACAGAAGGCGCGCTGACTCTGATAATCCTCACAGGGAAAACGCTTTCCCTGCCGGCGATATTAAGCGAAATCTCAGCAACACCCGCCTTGTGAACCACTGCCGATATGGAACTTCCGATGCTTATGGAACCTTCGGCTTCGATGACTCCGTTTATGGATATGGCTCCACTCCGTTTTCCAAGGAGGTTATGCGAAAGCATCAGTTCGTAACCTTCCCCGATTACCGGTTCAATATTGTGATCGATGAATCCTGTTTTCTCCAACGAAGAACCGGTGTCCCAGCCAAGTATTCGCGCGTTTGTCAGAAGGTCTTTCAGGTCTCCTTTGGAGAGAAGTACTTTGAATGGAGGAGAGACAGCTTTTTCCCCAGGAGCTGCAATCATTTCTTCGGTTTCAGGTCTGCCGTACTGCAATTTCTGCCAGCCGGGGAACCAGACCATCAGGGCCATATTTCCACTGTACACTGCAAGCCATGGTGCAGCCATTTCTGCCGTGTCCCTGGGGTAATCTTCTGACATATCGGGAATCTGATTGTACACTTCCTGGCAAACTAAAAGCCCCTTTCTCAGGGGGATAATCCTTTTTCCAGCCACGAAGGGAAACCCTCCACCCCAATTCGCCACGAAGCTTACCTTCTGATGGGAAGACGATTCGTTGATAACACTGCTTTCAACCATCATGAAACCTGCTGTGTCAATCCTGTATCTGATTTCAGACTTCAACCCCGGCCTCGATGGCCATGCAGTCTCAGCTATAACTTCGCCATCCCCCAGTTCAAAATCGTACACCTGGTGGAGCAGATCGGAATTCCAGTAAGGAGGCCCTGCAGAGATCCTTATGTTTCCAGCCATCTTTTCCCTGTCATGTTCACCGGGGATCCATATTGTTCCCCAAACTCCCGTTCTTGATATTCCAAGGGTACCGTCCTTTCCCACTATAACTGCCGTTTTCCGGGTAAGGAAAGCTTTTGGGGTGCCTTTATACGAACCTGAGATAAGTATGATCTTCTCCTCCGCTCCTGCCTTTCCGTCCAGGAACAGAGTCAACCTCAGTTCGTTCAGACCTGTTGACAGGTCGGGCAGTGGAATTATTATCTGCTGGAAAATGCTGTCTTCCAGTGGGTAAGTCTCGTTAAGGAAAACTTCTCCAGCAAGGCTGGCCTCCAGCCTGAAAAAATCCGATCCGGCCAGTCTCTTGATATCCAGAGCCAATTCTTTCTGTCCCGGTGAAAGTCTGCGTACAGGTGAAGATAGAATTGAAACAGGTTCCTCAGCTCTTATGCCTATTCCGATCTTCAGCCGGTCATTACCGGGTAGAACGGTTAAAACCCTCGGGGATCTGTCCCTGTCGGGAATAGGAACTTCTACAGGTTCAGGAATGACATCGAAACCCTCTGAGGCCTCCCTAACCGTCAATGATTCTGGTGCAGTAAGATATTTATGCGATTCTATTGATAGTTCCTTTGGCAGGGAATTTCCCTCGATGCTGACGCTGACAGCTTTTCCATAGAAAATTTCCCCCCTGTTTCTTTTTACTGAAACTGACAGGAGAGGGGTTTCAAGGGAGGAGAGTATTCTTCCCCTGCGGTCGAATTCAGCCCTGAAGCTGTCATCTCCGATTTTGAACAGGTAGTTGAAAACTTCCCGCCCCGTTTCTGTTCTCTGCTCATCAGGCTCAACTTCCAGTTCCCGGATGAAGCAGTCGTACCAGTCGGTGTCTCCCAGGAAATCCATGAATTCAGTTCTTCCAAGAAGGAAGGGCATGTAGTTCTGCATGTAGACCATGCTATCTGGCACCCAGAAGAATCCTGTCTTCTTGTAGAGGGGCATGGCTTTGATATTCGCGGGCCATGTGTGCAGGTCTATCCGGTAATAACCATCGTCGGCTGTTCTTCTTACTGCGTCCAGAAGAAGTTTCTTGCCAAGTTTTTTACCATGAAGGTCGGGCACCACATTAAGAAGTGCCACATATGCTGCATCAGGCTCTCCTCCGTAGGGGGTGGTCCGGCAATAGCCCACAACTCTGTCACCCTTGATCGCAAGCACTGTGAACAGCTTGCCGGAGGAGTTCTCTTCCATCTCAACGCTCTCTGTTGTGAACTCCGATGCTCCAAGAAATCCCGGAGGCCAGCCGTCTCTGCTCTCGGTCCACATTCGGGCAACCGCTTGGGCATTGAGCTTCGAGTAAATTTCAAAATGAATTTTCTCCATGTTAATATCTTCCAATGCATTCAGGATTACAATCCGATTACAGCGGTGGAATCACGAGAGTACTATTTTCCAAGGAACAGCGAACTCAGGCTCTTTCCTTCATGTGTACGCTTTATAGCCTCAGCGAATATCCTTGCGACGGAGAGGGTTTCTATTTTTGTGACAGGGCCCCCTATGACCTTTTCAGCGGCTTCGGTATTGAACTCGACCGTATCTGTGACGTATAGTTTTGTCAGGGGGCTGTCCTCGATCCTCCGGACGGCGTTGCATGATAGAATACCGTGGGTAACGAACGCGTAGACCTCTTTCGCTCCCCGTTCCATGGCGATTTCCGCGCACATGACCAGGCTCTTGCCTGAAAGAGTCTCATCATCGTTCATGATAACCGTTCTGCCGGAGAGATCATCTATACCCTCGACTGTTTTCAAGTGCGGCGTTTCGCTGTCGTCTACCCTGACTTTCTTGACATAGCCTGTTTTAACATCCGGGGATCGCCCGGCTTCCTTAAGGGAACGGGCCACGTGCATCGCCAGGAAATCATTGTTCATGATACTGCCCGAATCGGGGGCCACGAAAGCTAGCTTGTCCGTACCGAAGGAGACTATCTTGTCGAGAAAAACCTCGTCCGCGTGCAACTGGTCAACCGGGATATCACTGAAACCCTGGCTCTGGGGGCAGTGCAGGGTCATGGTAAGAACTCTGTTAGCCCGAACCGATTCAAGCATGTCGAACATCATCTTGGCGGTTATGGCGATCCTGGGTTTATCCTTCTTATCGCTTCTTGCGTAAGGGAAATAAGGTGTAACCGCGGTTATCCTTCCGACGCTGTCCTTGAGGGCGTATATCATCTGCAGCAGCTCCAGAATGTCACCGGAAACGATACCGAAGGCCAGGTCCCTGTCCTGAAAGATGGATCTTTCTCCCGATTGTATTACGAATACATCCTTTTCGCGAACAGTCTCTCCAATAAAATTCACCATAAGATTGCCGTTGGAGAACTGCACGAAATCCACAGGTTCCGGTTCTATCCCGAGGATCTCACATATACGTAATCCAAGCGTCTGGCTGGCCCGACCGCAGCATATGGCTATATTGCCGAACATTAAATCCCCTCCTGTTACAGGAAATCAGATAGCTGAAAGCGTATCCCAGTTTTCGTCTACAGTTCCTAGAAGAAGGTTGAGCATCACTGTGAAGGACTCGTGTCCAAGCCCATCTTCCGTGGAAAATGTGTACATGGCCGACACATCTCCCGATTCGGGATCTATTGCGAACTTGACCCACGTATTGTTCCAGTTAAGCTGTGCAATTGTCTCAAGAGCGGCAGTTCTTTCGGCTCCGGACTCAGGTACTATGCCGGGCGTAAGAGCTACGAGAAGACATCCCTCCATTTCAGGGTCCGCAAGAATGTACATATAGGGGATCTGAGATCCATCCTCTGTTTCTGCCAGCAGCATGAACTCGTTCTCAACCCTTTCGTAGACCAGGTCTTCCCCCATCTGATCAAGGTATCCTTCAATTATGTCGCCACTTACCTCCGCAAAGGAAATCGCTGTCAGTACAGATAAAACAAGGATCACATTCTTCAAATCAAAACCTCCAGGTCTGGATTATGCATACTGAATAAAGACAATTATATTATGGTGATTGAAAGAGCTTTCGGGAAGTGTTTCAACGAAGGCCATTTTAAATTGATTGACAGGGTCTCCCGCTGTGAACCAGCGGGATTAGCGCATTGAAAATAGCCGGAGGCTGCAATGGATCGTAAAATAAGAGTACTGATCGGAAAGCCCGGTCTGGACGGGCACGACCGGGGAGCCAAGTATATAGCGAGAGCCCTGAGAGACGCCGGTATGGAGGTCATTTATACCGGGATCCGTCAGACGCCTGAAGCAATCGTCAACGCAGCCATCCAGGAAGATGTTGACTTTGTAGGCCTCTCTCTTCTTTCCGGAGCCCATAATCACCTCTTCCCTGAAGTGGCCAGGCTTCTGAATGAGAAGGGCGGTTCGGACATTATCCTTTTTGGCGGCGGTGTTATCCCGGAGGAAGATATTCCCGGCCTGAAAAAAGCCGGGTTCAAAGCCATATTCACGCCGGGAGCTTCTTCATCCGAAGTTGTGGATTTCATTGAGCAGGAAATCCAGACTCACTGAACCACCCGCTGAATTCACCGGGCCGGAGGTAGACTTGCTTTCCAGTGAGGTCGAAGATCTCGCAGGTAAAGTACGAAGTAAAGACCAAAGAGGAATGGCGAGAGTTCTTTCAATGGTTGAAAACGGTCATCCCCTTGCTCCCCCGATATTGCATTCCCTCTACAACCCTGAGCGGTCAGGTCTTACCATCGGGATTACCGGCTATCCGGGAGCCGGGAAGAGTACACTTACAAACCGTCTCATAGCGTACTATAGAAAGCACGGCTGTAAAGTCGGCGTGATAGCCGTTGACCCATCCTCTCCCTTTTCCGGAGGAGCCCTTCTGGGAGATAGACTGAGGATGCAGGACCACGCTTCGGATCCGGGAGTGTTTATCCGAAGCATGGGAAACAGAGGCCATCTTGGCGGGCTTTCGGGAACCACAAGAGATGCACTTGAAGTTTTTGCCGCGGCATCTTATGACCCCGTGCTTGTTGAAACCATGGGGGTTGGACAGGCGGAGGTTGAAATAGCTTCCCTTGCGGACATAACCCTTCTGGTTCTGGTTCCCGGCCTGGGTGATGAGGTACAGACCATGAAGGCCGGGATCATGGAGATCGGGAACATTATAGTGCTTAACAAGGCAGACAGACCCGGAATAGAACAATTGGAAATGTTCGTGAACGCCAGCCTTGACCTCATTCCCGATCAGACTTTAAGACCCACGGTCATCAGTTGTTCCGCACTGTCCGGAGAAGGTATCGAAAAACTGACGGATGCTATTGCCAACTGTGTTTCTTTTGGAACGGGGCGGAGGGTCATCGCGCGAAGACGGACTAAACTAATACTTAGAAGCATTATCCGGGAAAAGGGAAAGGAACTTGCTCGAAAACATGTTTCGGACCGGTACGGCAGTATTGAAGAAGCTATAGAATCTATTCTTGAGGGTAAGACAACCCCATATGAGATAGGCGAAATGCTTTCCGGATTTCTTGAGAATAAACGGGAGAATGAGAATGAGTGTAAAAGGGATTGATCACATCGGTATAGCAGTTGAGAGCCTGGAGGAGTCAATACCGTTCTACCGGGACAATCTTGGGTTGACTTTTCTGGGGATAGAGGAAGTCCCCTCACAGAAGGTCCGTGTGGCCATGTTCAGTGTAGGAGAGTCCAAAATAGAGCTCCTTGAACCGACTTCGAAAGAAAGTCCGATTGCGAAGGCAATTGAGAAGCGTGGTCAGGGAATACACCATATTGCCTACTCGGTTGACAGCGCTTCCGGCGAAGTAGAGTCATTGAAGCGCAAGGGTATAAGAATGATAGACAATACCCCGCGGGAGGGGGCGGGAGGAACAAGAATAGCCTTCGTTCACCCCGCTGCCAGCGGGAAAGTACTTACTGAATTGTGCGAACATCCGAAAGCTGAAAAGGAAAACTACGATGAGTTCTCTTGAAAAGGCCGATAAACTACACGCCCTTAGAGAAAAGGCGTTTGCGGGTGGTGGCGAGAAAAAGATTGAAAAGCAGCATGAGAAAGGCAAACTGACCGCAAGGGAAAGAATAGACCTTCTCCTTGATGACGACAGCTTTGAAGAATTCGATATGCTTGTCACCCACAGGTCCACAAGTTTCGGGCTGGACAAGAAGAAGATCCCTGGTGACGGCGTGGTCACCGGTTACGGAACCATAGACGGCAGACAGGTGTACGTCTTTTCCCACGATTTTACAGTATTCGGAGGCAGCCTTTCGGAAACCTTCGCCGAGAAGATACTGAAGATCATGGATATGGCCGCCATGAACGGTGCTCCACTCATCGGGCTCAACGATTCCGGTGGAGCAAGGATACAGGAAGGGATCGAGAGTCTTGCCGGGTACGGGAAGATCTTCCTGAAGAACGTACTCTATTCGGGGGTCATTCCACAGATTTCAGCCATACTGGGTCCCTGTGCCGGAGGGGCCGTCTACAGCCCCGCTATAACCGATTTCACGATAATGGTTAAGGGCATAAGCTACATGTTTGTTACTGGTCCTACGGTTGTTAAAGCCGTAACCGGGGAAGACGTTACGAAGGAACAGCTGGGCGGACCGGGCATTCACAGCAAACGCAGCGGTGTATGTAGCCTTGTCTGCGAAGATGAGAATGAAGCTCTTCTCATTATTCGAAAACTCATCAGCTACGTGCCCCAGAACAACATGGAGGATCCCATCAGAGTATCCTGTACTGACCCGCCTGACAGGATGGAAATGTGGTTGGACGAATTCGTGCCTGACAATCCCAACAAGCCGTACGAAATGCGTACGATAATTGAAGCCATCGTGGATAACGGCGAATTCCTTGAGATCCAGCGGGTCTTCGCTTCCAACATTATTGTGGGATTTGCAAGGATGAACGGCCATTCCATCGGAATAGTAGCTAACCAGCCCTCTTACCTTGCAGGGGTGCTGGACAACGATGCTTCTGTTAAGGCTGCCCGTTTCGTCCGTTTCTGTGACGCATTCAACATCCCCGTGGTAACCCTTGTGGATGTACCCGGCTTCATGCCCGGAACAGCACAGGAATACGGCGGAATAATCAGGAACGGAGCGAAGCTTCTTTTCGCCTATGCCGAAGCTACAGTGCCAAAGATTACGGTGATAATCAGGAAAGCCTACGGCGGTGCCTATGATGTAATGAGTTCAAAGCATATCAGAGCGGACATAAACTACGCCTGGCCCACGGCGGAGATAGCTGTGATGGGACCCGAAGGGGCCGTTGAGATCATCTTCCGCCGTGATATCGATGAAGCGGAAGATCCAGCCGCCAGGAAGAAGGAACTGGTAGACCAGTACCGGGATAAATTCGCAAACCCCTACGACGCGGCTTCAAGAGGTTACTTGGATGATGTAATAATAGCGTCAAATACAAGGTTCCGTATAATCAAGGCACTTGAAATGCTTGCTGGAAAGCGGCAGACGATCCCTCCCAAAAAGCATGGGAATATCCCGTTATGATCTGGGTCGGAGCCATGACCCTTATGGCAGTTCAATCGAATACTGCCGATGTTGAAGGAGGTTTTGGAATAGCCCTGGTAGGCATGATAACCGTATTCACAGGGCTTGTTGTTCTGGCCTTTATGCTCCCCGCCCTTGAGAGTTGGATTAAAGACAGATTCGGACTGGACAGAAAGAAAAAGAACAAATCATCTCTTTCACAGCAGGATGCTGCCATGACCCCGATGGAAGTAGCTGCGGTATCTGCGGCAATTCATGCTCACTTCTGTCTTCTTGACCAGGTGGAGAATATGAAACTGACCTGGGAAACCCATGAGAAACCCTATTCACCGTGGAGGCTTGCGGGAAGGGCTGAACACATTCAGGAATCGGGATCACTGCAGAACAGAGTCAGGAGTCGCTGAAATGCCTGAGTACAAAATAACGATCAACGACAGAACTTACGTTGTTAATTTAGGAAGAATATTGGATGACTCGGTGGACGTAACGCTCGATGGTAAAACCTACAAAGTTAAGGTTGAAGCCCCGATGAGAAAATCCTCGAAAACCCCGGTGATAAAAAGGCATCGCCAGGTTATTAACGCCGCTGAGGTGCCCGACAGAACCTCCCCTCCCGGCATTTCGATTGGAACTGGTGACGTTGTTGCACCTCTACCTGGAATTATCCTGAAACTTCTCGTAAAAGAGGGTGACGCTGTAAATGAAGGACAGCCTTTAGCAATAATGGAAGCGATGAAGATGGAAAACGAGATAGAGTCACCTCTTTCAGGAGCGGTGGGTGAGATTCTCGTATCCGAAGGTGAAAGTATTCTTGAGAATGCAGTCATCATGAAAATCGGAAGCTGATATATGTCCATTACTTCAAACCTCCTCCTGTGGATCACCGGAAGCCTCCAGGAACACAGTCAGAAGCTGAATCTACTTTCATACCTGGATGATACCGGATTTGGCCAGGTGGAGGCAGGCAATATCGTAATGATAGTCATAGGCCTTGTTATGATATACCTGGCCATCAAAAAGGATTACGAACCCCTTCTTCTCGTACCTATCGGATTCGGCATAATAGCAGGTAACATTCCCTACAATCCTGCGCTGATGCCGATTGGTTACCAGGATATTCTCGGCGGGCAGCAGTCGGTATTCAGCCTGTTCTACTTCGGAGTTAAGAGCGGCCTCTTTCCTCCTCTGATCTTTCTGGGCATCGGAGCCATGACCGATTTCAGCGCACTGCTCTCCAACCCCAAGCTGCTGCTTCTGGGAGCAGCTGCTCAGATAGGCATTTTCCTCACACTGCTGGGTTCGCTGTTCCTCGGGTTCACTCTGCAGGAGGCTGCTGCCATTGGAATTATCGGAGGTGCTGACGGGCCCACCGCGATATTCGTCGCCAGCCAGCTGTCCCCGACCCTTCTTGGGGCGATAGCGATAGCGGCCTATTCCTATATGGGTCTTGTGCCTGTCATACAGCCTCCGATCATGAGGCTTCTTACAACCAGGGAAGAGCGTCTGCGCAGGATGAAACCTATCCGCCAGGTTTCACAGACCGAGAAGATACTTTTTCCCATAATTGCCTTCCTTATAACGTCGTTCATCGCTCCGGGAGCCATCACTCTTCTGGGTATGCTTTTCTTCGGAAATCTTTTAAAGGAAAGCGGAGTAACCGACAGGCTGGCCAAAAGCGCACAGGGGTCTCTGAACAACATAGTGGTCATACTTCTTGGCTTCGCTGTGGGAACCAGCACACAGGCAGCATATTTCCTTACCCTGGATTCTCTGAAGATATTCCTGCTTGGAGCTGTCAGTTTTGCGATTGCCACGGCCGGTGGTGTTCTCTTCGCGAAGTTCATGAACGTCTTTCTCAAGGGAGACAACAAGATTAATCCTCTTATCGGGGCGGCGGGCGTATCGGCAGTTCCCGATTCAGCCAGGGTTGTGGAGATCGAGGGAAGGAAGTATGACAGGAACAACCACCTTCTCATGCATGCAATGGCGCCTAATGTCGCTGGAGTCATAGGAAGTGCCATAGCTGCTGGAGTTCTTCTCAGCATTGTTCCACACTAGGAAGGAATTATAAATGCCGGGTCAGAGTGAATACTTATATCTAGTAACAGGTGGAGCGGGATTCATAGGCTCGCACCTCTGTGAGCTGCTTCTTTCAAGAGGGAAAAGTGTTCTTGTGCTTGATGATCTCTCAACGGGAAGCCTTTCCAATCTTGATGGATGTTCCGATAATCCCTCCTTCAGGTTCGTAGTTGGGTCGGTTCTTGATGAATCTCTGACAAGAGGGCTGGTGCATCAGTGCGGAACAATTATCCACCTTGCAGCCGCAGTAGGAGTGGAGAACATCATCCGACAGCCTGTGGAGACCATCGAAACCAATGTAAAGGGAACCGAAACCGTTCTGATGGCTGCTGAATCATCCGGTACACCTGTTTTTATCGCGTCAACTTCCGAAATTTACGGTAAAAGCGAAAATGTTCCTTTCCGCGAGGATGGTGACATCGTTCTGGGGGCTACCTGCAGAAGCAGATGGAGTTACGCTTGCTCAAAGGCGATAGATGAATTCCTTGCGCTGGCATACTGGAAAGCCAAGGGGCTGCCTGTTGTAATCGGACGGCTTTTCAATACTGTAGGACCACGTCAGTCTGGAAGGTACGGCATGGTCCTTCCAAGGTTCATAGAACAGGCGGTCAGCGGGAAACCCATAACCGTATTCGGCGATGGCAAACAGACCAGGTGCTTCAGCATGGTCTACGAAATAGTGGATGCTATCGTTTCACTGATAGAGAATCCTGATGCTGTGGGCAAAGTTATCAATATCGGATCAACCGGGGAAATATCTATCGGCTCCCTGGCTGAGAAAGTCAGGGAAATATCAGGCTCCAGTTCCGAGATAGTACTGATTCCATACGAAGAAGCATATCCCGATGACTTCGAGGATATGCGCAGGAGAGCGCCCGATGTGTCTCTTCTTCAAACCCTTACTGGAAAATCACCCGAAACAGATATCGACACTATCATCCGTGAAATCCTCAGTAACTGAAATATGCAGTTTAAAGTTAGCAGCCCTTCGAACAAGAGGCTTAAAATAGCTAGAAGCCTTTGCTCCAGAGCTGGAATTCTGAAAAACGGGCTGTTCCTTATGGAGGGACCAAGGTTCGTATCCGATTACCTTTCGAGGGGAACTCCTGAGTGGATACTTATATCCGACAGGACCAGCGGGCTGTCCGAGACCGTGGCTTCGGAGGCTACCGGAATGAATATTACCGTGATTGAGATATCTGAAAAGCTTTTCAGCGACATTTCGGACACGGAGACTTCACAGGGAATCACAGCAGTCTGCCCGCTCCCATCAGCGAATATCGAGAATATACCACAGGAGGGTGTTTTTCTGTTGCTGGACGGGATATCGGATCCCGGGAATATGGGCACAATTATCAGATCAGCAGCAGCCTTCGGGTGTGCCGCTGTAATCGTGGGGAAGAACAGCTGCTGCCCGTTTACTCCCAAGGTCACACGGGCTGCCGCCGGCATGAACTCAACCATACCTATTATTTTCGATACTGATCTTGCCGCTTTCATGCGGAGTAATTCAGATGTAATGGAATTTATAGGCGCTGACGCTTCGGGTGGAAACATCGACCGGCTTCAAAAAAGAGAAAGGAGCTTAGGTCTGATAATTGGTTCGGAGGCCCACGGAATCTCTGAAGAGACGAGGAAGTATCTCAGCGGTACAGTAGCGATACCCATGACCGATGGAGTGGAATCTCTCAATGCCGCCGTCAGCGCGTCGATACTTCTCTACGAGATACAGAAGGGGTATACAGAAGGGGTCGGATCTTGAATTTTGGCATTTTATTCGTTTCGACAGCAACGAATGCCAAAATTCAAGATCCGACCCCTTCTTACTTCTTAACATTTTGACACACCACGACTCAGGTAATATCATGCTTAGGTGAAATTCAAAAAGCTGATACAATGCTGAGTAAGTTGCGGACTATAACAGAGTAGCGATGTGCGTATAGGAAAGGGGACAGGATGAAAAAGCTACTAGTAGTTTTAGCCACTCTCGTTGTTTTGCCGGTTTCGGCGGAGGCAGGTTTCCAGTATCTGGCATTTCGAGGGGGACCTGGATGGGCATCAGATGTTGACCGGGTACCTAATACGAACGGAGGCTCGGTGATCAGCTTCAAATCGGAGTTTGATCTAAATATTGCATATGGGCGCAGCTTCACCGATTGGCTGAGGGCTGAATTGGAACTGGGATACGTTTACATGGATTTTGAGAAGATGTATCTCAAGAACCAGGGTGAAACCGTGGAACTTGAAGGCACTTTTTTTGGCTTTGCAGAAATTGCCTCGTCCCTTATCTCACCGCAACAAGCAACCGACCTGCTTGACTTTGCTCTGGCTAGATTTG
>JAUVUL010000297.1 GCA_030600975.1 Candidatus Aegiribacteria sp. | reverse complement strand
TGCTCGCAAACCTTGAAGAGGAACTGCATCATGAGGCAGGAAGACTTACGCGGAAGATCCTTGAAGCCGCTGAGAACAAGGCTGAGGAGGAAGCTCTAAAGGTACTGTCGACCGCAATTCAGAGGTGTGCGGCGGATCATGTGGTTGAAAACTGTGTATCCGTTGTGAACCTGCCCAGTGATGATATGAAGGGAAGGATCATCGGAAGAGAGGGCAGGAATATTAGAGCCTTCGAGGCTGCCGCTAACGTTGATGTCATAATCGATGATACTCCGGAAGCGGTAGTTATCTCATGCTTCGATCCGGTTCGCAGGGAGATAGCAAGACAGTCTTTGGAAAAACTGCTGGATGACGGAAGAATACACCCCGGCAGGATAGAATCCACCGTGGCCAGAGTAACATCGGAGATGGAGAAGAAAATAAGAAAACTGGGCAATCAGCTGGCCCTGGATGCCAACGTGTCAGGCCTGCACCAGCAGCTTATAAGGCATCTCGGAAGACTGCGTTATAGAACAAGCTACGGTCAGAACATGTACCAGCATTCCCTGGAAACCGCCCACATCTGCGGATTACTTGCATCCGAACTGAAACTCGATGCAGCTCTTGCAAGAAGGATCGGGCTTCTTCACGATATCGGCAAAGCTACCGATCAGGATATAGAAGGTTCCCATGCGATAGTCGGTATGGAACTTGCGCAGAGGTATGAGGAATCGCCTTTAGTATGCAACGCTATAGGTGCTCACCATGAAGAGATAGATTGTGATTCCCTTTACGGTATTATTATTCAAGCAGCTGATTCCGTAAGCTCCGCTCGACCGGGGGCCAGAAGAGAAACACTGGAACTCTATGTCAGAAGGTTGCACAAGCTGGAATCCATTGCCGATTCATTCGACGGTGTTAAGAAATCCTACGCCATACAGGCAGGCAGGGAATTAAGGATTGCAGTCAGGCCGGAAACTGTTGATGATGATGCAGCAGCCGAACTTGCGAGGATGGTTGCCAGGAAGATTGAAAGTGATATGCAGTATCCCGGTCAGATAAAGGTCACCGTTATCCGCGAAACCAGATCTTCTGAAACGGCGCACTGACGTGAAAATACTTCTTCTCGGTGATGTTGTTGGGAGACCCGGACGCACTTCCCTTATCTCCTATCTGAAGGATCGCGATTACGATTTTGTGGTTGCCAACGCTGAGAATGCCGCAGGAGGTTTCGGACTGACCAGGAATACGGCTGTCCAGCTCCTGGAAGCCGGAGTAAACGTCATCACATCCGGTAACCATATCTGGCAGCATACAGACGTTCTTGAATACATCGACGAAGTTAACTGTCCCGTGCTTCGACCGGCCAATTATCCTCCCGGCAATCCCGGCAGTGGTTTCATTGTGATGAACCATCAGGGGATAAGGATAATGGTTCTGAATCTTCAGGGAAGGCTGTTCATACCTATGGCACTTGACTGTCCCTTTAGAATAGCGGACAATATTATCAGAAACAATTCTGCAGATGTGATCATTGTTGACATGCATGCTGAAGCCACAAGTGAGAAACAGGCCATGGCCCGGCACCTTGACGGAAGGGTTTCAATTCTTGCTGGTACTCATACGCATGTTCTGACTGCCGATGCACGAGTGCTGCCCGGGGGAACGGCCTACATCACCGACCTGGGAATGTGCGGTTCGATGTCCGGGGTTATCGGCATGGCTCAGGAGGAAGCAAGAATCCGTTTCCTTACAGGCAGGCACATACGGTTGAAGGTAGCCGAGGGAAACACGTACGTGAACGGCCTTGAAGTTGTTCTGAACAGCAAGTTGAAAGTTGAAAGCCTGAGTCTTGTCAATGAGAAAGCCTGATACAGAAAATCTTGCCGAAGATCTCTCAGTATCGGCATCGTGGGTCGAGAATGGCCTCAAGAGTATTTCCATGCGTCAGGATTCCATTTCCCGCCTTCCATCTCTCGCACTCTATTCCCTTGAGTCCGGCGGGAAACGGGTAAGACCTTTCCTTGTCCGATCGGCCTGCACCGCTATGGGCGGTCATCCTGATTCATCTTTGAAGGCAGCCTGCGCAGTTGAGATGATACACACATACTCACTCATTCATGATGATCTGCCAGCGATGGATGATGATGATATCAGGAGAGGAAAACCTGCCCTTCATATAAGGTTCGGAGAAAAACAGGCCCTGCTTGCCGGTGATCTTCTTCTCATTGAAGCCTTTGGAGAACTCCTTGATACACCTCTGGGACCCGGCAGGGTTGCGTCGATGGTGGAGCGGCTTGCTCGTGCAGCAGGCCCCGGATACCTTGTTGGAGGCCAGTATATGGATATGTATCACAGCTCTGATGCGAGTGAAGACTGGATACGCACTATGATACTCGGGAAAACCGCTGCTATGATACGGGTCTCGCTGGAGCTGGGAGCCCGTGCGGGTGGAGCAGATGATGATGTACTTGAAGCGGTATCTGTTGAGGGTGACAGACTGGGGTTTCTTTTCCAGCTGACCGATGACATTCTGGATCAATGCGGAAGTGCTGAAGAAATGGGCAAGGAAGTTTCAAAGGATACCGAACAGGGCAAGCGTAATCCGGTTTCCATAATGGGGCTGGATGAAGCCGCAGAAAAAGCTGAGGAAATGGCTTCCGATATCGCTGCAAGACTAATGGATATCAGGGGAGACTGGGGAAAGGTTGCCGCCCTTGCCCTCTACCTTCCACTCAGGAGGAAGTAGTAATGTCCATACTTGAAAAAATCAGCTTTCCCCGGAATGTGTCGGAGTTGAGCCTTGAAGAAAGGCTTGCTCTTGTCGATGAGATAAGAAACAGAATCATCGAAGTTATTCATAACACAGGAGGACACCTGGCCTCCAGCCTTGGTGTTGTGGAACTCACTGTAGCGCTGCTTTCCGTTTATTCACCACCGGAGGACAGGATCATCTGGGACGTTGGGCATCAGTGTTATCCATGGAAGCTGCTTACTGGAAGAGCCGATCGTTTTCACACGATACGTCAGTCCGATGGTCTAAGCGGTTTTCCCCGGAGGGATGAAAGCCCCTGTGACGCCTTTGGAACAGGACACAGTTCTACTTCCATATCAGCGGCTCTGGGTTATGCACTGGCCAAGCGTATCAAAGGGGAGGATTATAAAGTTGTTGCCATTATTGGTGATGGTGCCATGGGTGGCGGCATGGCTCTTGAAGGCCTGAATCACCTGGGGCATACGGGTGCGGATATGCTCATCATCCTCAACGATAACGAAATGTCCATTTCTCCCAACGTCGGAGCCATTTCCCATCACCTGACCCGTCTCATCACAGACCCCAGATATAACAGGATAAAGAAGGATGTATGGAATGCCCTCGGCAAGATTCCTTCACTGGGTGAAAGGGTGAGAAACGCTGCCCATGCAGTGACGAAGGGACTGAAGAAAACTCTTGTTACACCTGATACACTGTTTGACGATTTCGGTGTCCGTTACATCGGCCCGGTTCCCGGAAACGATCTTGCTGCTATCACAGGCGTTCTGCAGAGGGTTTCTGAAATTCCCGGACCAGTGCTGCTTCATGTCCTGACTAAAAAAGGCAAGGGGTTTGAACCTGCCGAGCTTGATGCCACCGGATATCACGGTGTATCCGGCGCCAACGGTAAAAGCAGCAAGAGGGAGACCTTCACAGCTGCATTCTCCAGAGCCATGGTTGAACTGGGGAAGGAAGATAACAGGATCGTGGCCATAACCGCTGCAATGCCGGATGGAACAG
>JAUVUL010000359.1 GCA_030600975.1 Candidatus Aegiribacteria sp. | reverse complement strand
GATCCAATGAACCGCTGGCTCAGGTGGAGATAGATCTCGATCCTCATCGGCTGGATCAGAAGATGGAAAATGATGTAGGAATTGTCATATGGAGGGCTCTTGCAGTGGAGCTAAACGGAGACAGTGACCCCGAAAGAGTGATCTACTGGGCTGGTAATCTTTACCTGTTTGAAGGTACGCCAGCAGGCTACAGACTCGTATGGAGAACCTTTGAGAACTACGAAAGCGATTACCATCCTGATTTCGTCTCCCAGCCTTCGGGAAGGGGGGGCTGCCGCGAAGTAACGTTCAAAGGAGTGGATGGAGAGTATGAATACTTCCTCGGTTATTCAGATTCGGGAGAACCGCTGTTCAGAAGGATACGAACCATGAGTGCGGGTTCCCTCCCGGTGGAGGAACAGCTCTGACAAAGAAAAAGGTCGTAGCGGTTCTTTACTGGCTTTCACTGGCCGGAATAACCGGGCTGTTCTTCAGTGCGGGATTTGTATACAGGGCTTACGGAGATTGCAGCTCTGCCTTCAGTGAAGCCAGGGGTAATCTGCTTGTTGCCGGCCTGCGGGGTCATGAACCTGCGGCTTCAACCCAGATCTACGACAGCAGGGGTAATCTCATGGCTACAGCTTGTGTTGAGAACAGATACCCCGTTACACTGGAAGAAGTTTCGCCCTGGGTAATAAGTGGTTTCATCGCCACTGAAGACAGGACATTCTACGAACACAACGGGATAAGCTACAGAGGTATCGCAAGGGCTGCCCTGCACGACATCAGAACAGGCGAAAGACACGGCGCGAGCACCATAACACAGCAGCTTGCCAGGGGTCTTTTCCTCGTGCCTGACCAGACGACCCAGAGAAAGATCCAGGAAGCCTTTATTGCAATGGAGATCGAACGTCAGTTCGAGAAGAACGAGATCCTCGAAATGTACTTGAATCAGATCTATTTCGGTGCGGGTGCGCATGGTATAGAGGCAGCTGCGAGAACCTATTTCAACGGTACTACCGCCGCTGAACTTTCCCTTGCCCAGGCGGCAATGCTTGTGAGGATGGTTAAGAATCCCAGTGGTTTCAACCCTCAGAACAATTACGAAAGGTGTCTGGCCCAGAGGAACGTGGCTCTCCAGGTAATGGCCAGCGAAGGATATATAACCCTGGTGCAGGCGGAAGAGGCCATGAACACACCGCTTGCCGTTGAAATTCACCGTCCGGAGTTTGAACAGGAATGGACCTACTTCTCCGAGTACATCCGGAAATACCTTGTAAACAGGTACGGTTGGTCAGTAGTTTACGAACATGGTCTCAGAGTATACACAACCCTCGACCCGGATATGCAGATAATTGCTGAACAAGCACTGGAAAGCATCCTTTCTGAAATGGAACCTTTCTGGGATCCCGCGACGGGGGAATTCCAGAGCGATTCTGAAAGGCTCAGGCATGAAAGCTCCTACGCTCAATGGCAAGCCACACGGGATACGATTTCGGGAGTGCCGGACTACATACAGGGAGCCCTGGTGGCGCTGGACCCCGCAACAGGATACATAAAAGTAATGGTTGGAGGAAGGGACTTCAGAGACAGCGAATTCAACCGCGCCGTTCAGGCCCGCCGGCAGCCCGGCAGTTCCTTCAAATCCTTTGTTTATGCTGAGGCTATCGAACAGGGATGGTCCCCCGGAAGTATTATCCTTGATCAGCCTGTCGTTGTACAAATGTCTCCAGGCTCCTGGAGGCCAAGGAATTACGATCATACCTTTCACGGTATGGTAACATTGAGAACCGCCCTGGCCCGTTCATTCAATGTTTCAGCAGTACGACTGGGCATGGCTGTGGGTATTGAAGCCGTTGCCGCTAGAGCCGTGGCAATGGGATTGACGTCCAGGATTCCCATAGTGCATTCCCTCCCGCTGGGCAGCTGCATGGTGAACCCGCTGGAAATGGCACAGGCATACATTCCCTTCGCCACCGGAGGCCTGGCAAGGGATGCTGTTGCCATCCTCAGAGTGGAGGACAGGTACGGTAACGTTCTTGAAGACAACCAGACCCCCACTGCGGGCAGGAGGGTGCTGTCCGAGACAGGTGCGTACCTTATGAATTCCCTTCTTCAATCGGTTATCCGCGAAGGTACCGCTACCGGAAGCAGATGGTACTGGGGAGGCCCCTTCTCGGGAAGGAGAGCCGGAGGGAAGACAGGAACCACAAGTGATTATGCCGATGCATGGTTCGTAGGTTACACTCCTGATCTTGTTGCCAGTGTATGGATAGGGTACGACAACCATGTCGTGAGAATGAGGCTTCAGAACGGTAGAGGGCAATCTGGCAGCAGCATAGCCCTTCCTGTATGGAACAGCTTCATGAGGGGCGTTTTTGAGGATATTCCGGCGAATTCATCGGTAGCTTTCCCCGACCCGCCTGTGAATTCAGTTGAGACTGCGATTATCTGTACGATTACAGGCCAACTTGCCCTTGAAACCTGCGGAGAAAATACCAGGCAGGAGGAGTTCTGGGAGGGTACCGCCCCGCAGAACTACTGCACACTTCATGATTATTCAGACGGAGCTTTCCTCCCGGATACAACACTTCCCGATTTCACCGAATTTGACATGAATTACACTAATCACGGAGCGAACTGATGCCACAGATCTGGTTTATCATTCTTGCGTTTCTTGTCCTGACTGTTTTCTTTCTGGCATGGCGCCTTATCAAGTCACCCACGTGGAAGCAGCTACAGCTGAAAAAAGCAGCTAAAATTGCAGCAGAGGGAAAAACGGACGACATGATAGAATTCCTTAAAAAGAACATGAATAGAAAGAACGTTTCCGACCCCCTGACCAATGCCCTGGTCTATTTCTATATCAAAGCCGGCCTGTACGATGAGGCTGAGTCCATAATTCTTCAGGCAATTGAAAAAGGTGACGATAGTGCCATGGCACTAGCACAGCTTGG
>JAUVUL010000220.1 GCA_030600975.1 Candidatus Aegiribacteria sp. | reverse complement strand
GTATCGAATCCGAAAATCCTAGCCATGTGGTTGGAAGGTGCAGACGCAACCAATACCGTTGACGAGTATTCCGATATAGATCTATGTTGTTCCGTCGAAGCGGGTGCAATAACTGAAGTCATAGACCATGCTCGGAAAACACTTGAAAACCTCAGCTCCCTTGATTTAATAGAAAATCTTGACGCTGGAGAAGATTACCAACATACCGTTTTCCACTTATCAGGAACATCGGATTATCTTCTCGTTGACTTTAACCTGTTTGTTGGTAGGGGGAGTGATTTTATTAAGGCAGATGAAATTGAGAAGCCTTTGATATTATTTGATAAGGGTTCGTTCATACAATACTTGGGTCAGGAAGAATATTTGGTGACAAAGAAAAATAGCCAACGGATACAAGAATTGAAGAATACGATTACACAGAGGATTTGCTTTCTTCGATACCTCCATACAATTTGACGAAGTTATTACCAAAGCAGAGCTGTACCTGACGAAGGCACAACAACCGGGTTAAGGCGACTCGGTAGACTGTGCCGCTCACGAAGTGCGTTGGATGAGATAGGAACCTCAGGAGGTGAAATTCATGAGTTCTGATATTGAATGGTGGCGAAAGTTTTACAGAGGAACATGGCAAGATATTCAACCTCTAATGAAAACACCTGAGCGAACTCACATGGAAGCAGATTTCATAGAAGATGCCCTGAGATTGGAACCGCATGCTGAAATCCTTGATGTCCCGTGTGGTGAAGGTCGTTTGACTACTGAATTGGCTTCCCGCGGATACAGGATGTTTGGTATTGATATGAATGACAACTTCCTGAAGGAAGCAAAAACCGAAGCTGACAAACGGAAACTGGATATCACTTTACATGAAAGTGATATGCGTCAGATTCCGTGGGAACGGAAATTTGACGCTGTTATCTGTATGTGGTCAAGCTTTGGCTATCTGGATGAAGCAGGAAATGCAGATTTCATTAAGGCGGTCAGTCATTCATTAAAGAAAGGAGGCATTTTCCTTTTGGATACGCCTGTTGCCGAAACTCTCTATCCTATATACCAGTCCAGAAGTTGGAGTAGTGTAAATGATGTTATTATCCTAACGGATAGATCGCTTAATCATACAACAGGAAGGAATGATGAGGACTTTACGTTCGTACAGGCGGGAAAGCGGACAACCTACCACACCAGTATTAGGATCTATTCGTACAGGGAACTCATGAACCTGTTGAAACAAAATGGTTTTGGTGATTTCAAAGCATTTGGCTCCTTATCGAAGGATGAGTTTGAATTTGGAGCAAGAAAGTTGCTGTTGACAGCAAGAACAGTTTAATACAGGAAAGGATCAACTTCATCGAAGATGAGCTTTGTAGATTCTAAGGGGATTCAGTGTCCGGTAATCCCACCGTGAACATGCTTCCCGATCCCGGTGTGCTTGATACACGTACCCATCCGCCATGAAGAGTTACAATATGCTTTACAATGGCAAGGCCGAGTCCAGTACCACCTCGATTTCTGGACCTCGCTTTGTCAACGACATAGAATCTCTCAAACAGCCTTAACAGGTGTTCTTCCTCTATTCCGATCCCTGTATCGGAAACAACAATGGTTACGAAATGCCCTCTTGCTCCGATCCTTACCGTAACAGCTCCGGCGGGAGTATACCTGACGGCGTTATCGATAAGATTGATAAGAACCTGCTCTATACGGAACCTGTCCGCCCGGATAATCGGAATGCGCGTTTCCTTCTCAAATATCAGATCAAGACCCTTTTCTTCAGCCTTTCCGCTGAAAAACTCAATAGCATCGTTCACTGCGTCTTCCAGATTCACATCGGACATATCCAGGGATGTCGCGGGATGTTCCAGTTCCGACAGTATCCTTATATCATCAACGATTCTGATAAGCCTGTCGGTGTTTCTCAGTATGGTTTTCAAATACCTCCTGTCTTCACCTGACAGGTTTTCAAGAATAGTCTCAGCGTAACCTTTTATTGACGTAAGAGGTGTCCTGAGCTCATGTGATGCGTTGGCCGCAAATTTCCTTTTCATCCGGGCAATTGCAGCGATCTCTGTGATGTCCCTGAATGTAATGACGAACTGATCGGTTTCAGGAATGTCCGCTGCTCTGGCTGAGAAAGTATTTCCGTCGCTCTTTACTTCACCGGAGACGATTTCACTGTTAAGAACGCTGCCTATGAAATCCCTGAATTCACTGTTCGAAACGAAATCAAGATACCCGAATCCCTCCTCATGATCACCGGCTGAAGCCATTCTCCGGAAACTCCTGTTAGCGTGGATGACAATGCCTCCGGAACTGATAACGACAAGTCCTTCAACTATTGACCCGAGAATAGCATCCAGGCTTATATTCTTCCCCGAAAGTTCCTCTATGAGCTCATTGGTCCTGGATATCATCCCGTTGATATCCGAGGACAGCTCACTGAGTTCACTGACAGAGCAAGGGGCAACCCTTATTGAATAATCACCTTTGCCAACCTTGCGGGTGACATCGGCGATATTCCTGATGGGATCCGCAAAACTCCTGGAAAACAGCCACGCGATTATGAGACCGGCAATCAGAACCACCAACATGATAATTGCCATATCTGTGATTATTCCCTGCAGAATCGATTTCAGATCGGAAAAGAAAAGACTCGTCCTTATAACCGCAGGAATCGAATCCCCGATTTCTACAGGAACGGCAACGTACAGCATATCCCTGTCAAGTGTTGCACTGTGCCTTGAAGATGTACCTGCTTCGCCATTGAAGGCACAGATGACTTCAGGCCTGGTTCTATGGTTCTCCATGATGTCGGGCTGTTCTTCCGAGTCAGCAAGCACGATTCCGTCTCGGGATATCAGAGTGATTCTCAGGTTTAGCCTTCTGCCAAGTTCGTCGGCAATGGAATCTAGCTCTGCCGGGTCATCTTCCAGCATCGAAGCGAAAGTAAATTCCAGAGATTCGGCAGTTCTTGTGAGGTTTATCAAAGCAAGATCATTTAACTTGGATTCAATCGTATTGAAAACAAGAATTGGGACAAGAACGACCAGAATAAGAATTACAACTATAAACCCGGAGAACGATCTCCTGAATATGGTTTTCAATTGCTCTCCATAAGTCTGTACCCAACTCCCCGGACGTTCTCGATCAGGTTTCCTGTTTTACCAAGCTTACTTCGCAGGTGCGCAATGTGAACATCTATTGTACGCTCGGTTACATACTTCTCACCCTGCCACAGAATATCCAGAAGTCTGCTGCGGGAGAAAACCCTTCCCCTCCCCCGGACCAGTACCTGCAGCAGTTTGAACTCGGTGGATGTAAGGTCGACTTTTATCCTGTTCACAAAGACTGTGAATCTTTCAGTATCGATTATCATGGAATCATTTACAGTGAGAATGTTCCTGTCTGAGTCTTTCGGAGTACTTCTTCTCAATACGGCTTTCACTCTGGCTACAAGCTCCCTGGGTGAGAAGGGTTTTGCAATGTAGTCATCCGCACCCATTTCCAGACCGGCGACTCTGTCAGACTCATCCACCATGGCTGTAAGCATGATTATCGGCAGACCGGCTGTGGAATCCGATGATCGAATCATCCGGCATACTTCCGTACCATGAATGTCGGGAAGCATCAGGTCCAGTATCACCAGATCAGGAATATCGGTCTTCAGTGCATCAAGAAAGGACGAGGAATTTTCGAATTCCATAACACTGAAACCGGCACGATTGAGATGTATGGACACGAGCTTAAGAATATCAACCTCATCATCAACAACCGCTATGCGCTTCCGAGTGATCATCTCTACCTGAAAGTCCTCCCCTGCCATGCCCAGTTTTCACCAGGTACATCAGAAAAAGTAATGTATATCCTGTCTGAGGGAATCCCAAGTATTTCTTCAAGCAATCCGGACACAGCAGCGGCAATACTTCCGTTAACTGATGAATTCAGCCCGCCTATACTCATGACTTGAACAAGGGCTGCACTTCCGGGTTCCCCGGACATCAGGATTCCGCAACTGTTAATAGAGACCATTACGTATTTTACAGGTTTACCGATTTCCTCTGATACTATTACAGAGAGTTTCCCGGCAAGGTCGATTTCCATTTCGCTGCTCATGCTGATATCGGTCTCCAGCCTGATTAATGGCATATTAATGGCTCCTCTCGTTGATTGAGAAGTGTATTTGTATTATTCTGAATGTATGAAGAAACATGCCTTGATGTCCATCCTTGTTGAACATCAGGATATTGAGAATATTTCTGTTTGATTCTAATGGAATATAATGAACCGGAGGGGATAGTTCTGAAGTAATGAGATCCGGAATAAACCAGCTGGAAAGATCAGACATAGCCAGGATCACAAGGGCTTGCGTACAGGTAACGGCAAAAGACGAGGAAGATATTATACTAAAGGGAGAACCTTCTGTAGACCTGTACATCGTAACAAGCGGTTCTTTCAAGGTCTACGATGATACCCTGGGTGAGGATTTCGTTCATGCCATTCTGGATAAGGGAACTGTTTTCGGTGAAATGTCATTCATTGACGGCACTCCCCGCTCGGCATCTGTAAAGGCTATTACTGACGGTACACTCCTGAGAATGGGCAGGAAAG
>JAUVUL010000313.1 GCA_030600975.1 Candidatus Aegiribacteria sp. | reverse complement strand
TGGGCCAGTGTGGTTTTGCCCAGCCCCGGAGGTCCGTGGAACAGAATGTGATCCAGAGGTTCTCCTCTGCCAAGGGCAGCCTTGATCGCAATTGACAACTTTTGCAGCACCGCTTCCTGACCGACGTATTCGCTCAGGTTGAAAGGACGGAGAGAAGCCAGTGTGCTTTCATCAGCGATTTTATCGATCCTCTGGGATTCGCCGGAAATTATTGATTCTCTGCTCACCGGTCGCTCCTGATTCTCATGGCGAGTTTCACAATATCCGATGTTCGGGCTTCGGAGCCCAGCTTGCCACAGGCTTTTTCAATTAGTTCAACAGCTTCAGCCACCGGCACGCCAAGTTGTTTCAGAACTGCTTCTGCCTCACCGTCGGTTCCGGAAACAGCTCTTCCGTAAGGAACCGCTCCATATATTTTCTTCATCTGTTCCTGAAGACCCGCTACTATCTGTCTTGCCCTTTTCTTTCCGATCCCGGGCAGAGTCGTCAGGTAGTCATAGTCCTCGGAAGCTATGGCCGAGGCAATTCTGTGTGGCGGTTTTTCAAGAGCCTTTACTGCAGCCTTTACTCCCACTCCCGATACAGAAATGAATCTCTCGAAAAATTCCCTGTCTCGAACTTCTGGAAATCCCACTATCAGAGGAACAATACGGTTCCCCTCCATCTGAAGATGCAGATAGACCGGAATATCAATCTCCTGTCCTGCAGATACATTTCTGAAAAAATAGCCTGGAGCCAGAATACGCACAACAACCGGACCGGTCCTTATATAAATATTGGAATCAGCCGTCTTTTCTACTGAGCCTCTTATACTTTCTATCATTCTTTTCACTTTCGTAAGCGGCTATGGCAATTGCAAGTGCATCTGAAACATCATCCGGCTTGATTTCAACGGTCAAACCCAACAGATGCCTGACCATGCCTGACACCTGTTCCTTGCTTGCTCTTCCGTTACCTGTAACAAGCTTTTTAATCCTCGTTGAAGGTAGAGGAACGGTACGTACATGTCTCCGGACTGCAGCAAGGCAAAGAACGCCCCGGGCATGCGCCATTTTTATTGCTGTAGCCGGATGCTTGTAATGAGCATAGACTTTCTCCAGCCCCATGGCAACAGGCCTGTATTTATCAAGAATCTCCAGAATTCCACAGTAGAGTTCATCCAGTCTTTGGGGAAGTGGGTCATTGGGGGAAGATCTGATCGTGCCTCCATCAAGAAGTTCGATGGATCCTGCTGCAAAACGCAGAACTCCGTATCCTGTAGTACCCAATCCGGGGTCTATGCCAAGATAAATGGAGGATCCAGTCTCAGGCAATTATTCTTCCTGCATTTCGAAATTCGTATGAATTGCCTGAACATCATCATTATCTTCAAGTGTCTCAAGGAGTTCAAGAGCTTTTTTAGCTTCCTTTGCACTCAATCCAATGTAATTCTCCGGTTCCTTTGTAACCTCTGCACTATCAGGAATTACACCTATCTCCACCAGAGCATTCTTCACCTCAAATACATCGGAGGGAGCTGTGGAAGCGATGATTACTTCGTCAATTCTCTGCACATCTTCAAGACCGGCTTCAAGTCCGGCCTCAAGTACCTGATCCTCAGTGTACCGGGTTCCGTCAATGATTATCTTTCCAACCCTGCTGAACATGTATGCTACACTGTTTCTTGAACCGAGATGACCGCCATGCTTTGAGAGGATATGTCTTATTTCCGCCGCGGTTCTGTTCTTATTATCCGTCAGTACTTCAATGATTATAGCGACCCCTCCGGGGCCGTAGGCTTCGTATGTCATCTCCTCGTAGGTGATTCCTTCAAGCGCGCCTGTCCCTCTTTTTATGGCTCGTTCGATATTGTCGGAAGGCATATTGTGGGATTTCGCGGTTTCCACCCCAACCCTCAATCGAGCATTCGTTTCTACGTCTCCTCCCCCCTCCCTTGCGGCAACAGATATCTCCTTGACCAGCCTGCTGAATATTTTGCCCCTGGCTGCATCAACCTTTTGTTTCTTGTGCTTTATGCTGCTCCATTTATTATGTCCTGACATGCACTGCTCCTGTTCGGTAATACTATCTTATTTCTATTTATCTGCAAACTCAATATTAGATATCCAGCCTTCTCCAGTCAAGAAGTGGGGTTATCCGGAAAAATCCTGATTCTGCTTAAGTATCTCATCGGAATCACTTATCGCGGCACAGAGTATTCCGATCTCCGAGCCGTTTATTTTGAAAACATTCTTCTCGGGCATACACCCGATGGCATATATGCCTGCGGAGTGAACTTCGATTTCAAGATCAACGGATGCAAGATAATCGGTTCTGTTCACTTCAACACCCACGGCAACTGCACGGGCCAGCAAGGCGGCATCATCCCGCCCTACAGAACCACCGATAACGCAGAATCGCTTCCCATGCTCCACCTTTTCCGGCAGGAAGTTCTCCCTGTGCATTCTGACTCCGGTCGAGAGGACCAGACTCGTTGAAAATGCCGGGAAGATGAACCTGACCTTCCGGGAACCGGAATCGGATTCGGTAAGCCCCTTCTCACTGCCGGTAAACTCCCGAAGCCTACCAACAGATGACACGGAGGATTTCCTGCGCGAAATGCGGTTCTGGATGTTCACGGACGCATCAACCTTCCAGAAGGGCAGTAGAATCGAACCAGAGCCGCCGAGCCGTACGAATTCAATACTGACCGGGCTGAGCCGCTCATCGGAAATCCAGCATCTGCCGCACTCGGAGCAGTAGAATATTACATCTGTGGAAAGTCCATTGAGATCGCTGCCGCAGTTGGAACACCTGAGAATCGTCAGTTCTGCAAGATCCTGTCTCATTTATTGAAATCCATCCTAATAGATAACATGATCGTTTCCCCTGCCGACTGTTTTAATGAGTATTCTGAGAAGATGCTGTGTTCCGTAGGCCAGGGCGCCCAGAATAAGCAGAATAACAGGGAGACAGCTGGACTGATTCCCCGACGGTGTACTGTAATTGAGTCTGCCGTTGAAGAGAATATCAAAGGTGAAAGGCAGAATGCCTGCCCACAGCAGCGCGGCGGCAACCGTGATTATCTTCCTGTCCTTGCCTGAAGATGGAAATCTCCCCCTTAGAACAATCCCTGAACGTCCATCAACAACTACCTGATATGAACCGCTATCGGTTCTGAATTCGGTTATCCACAGCGGGTAGTAGACAAGAGCATCCCGATATCCTGAGATAACGATAAACTCCCATCTTTCCTCAAGACCGAAACCGACACCTGAGGCAAGTCTGTTGAAATAGACGGCTGTCTGGTTATGTGCGTCGGCAACGGTAACTAATGGATCAACGAATACACCGTCTCTGGAACTCTCATCCTCCAGGATCTCCAGCCCATCGGGAAGAGCATTGCGCTGAATATCAAGCCCCTGTATGGAAAGCTGCGAGTCCGCTGAAAGAGTGGGGATCCCGAGAGGCTCAAGGTCGGCTGCGCTGATGTTCAGGCTTCCGGACAGCTGAATTTCCCGCTCCACAGCATTGGATC
>JAUVUL010000012.1 GCA_030600975.1 Candidatus Aegiribacteria sp. | reverse complement strand
CCCTTGGTGTTCGGCTAGGAGTTCCGGTCATCACGGCCTCCAGAGGGACTTACACCCTCCAAGTCACATCCCGGTTCGCTTTCGCTTACCGGTTAACAGCGCCGGTCATTGGCGCTGCGCGCCATGCCCGGCGCACATAGAGAAACAGGGATCCCTGACCGGGATCCCTGTTTCTGAGCTGATTCAGTACTATTTGATAAGGACTACTTTCCTTCCGGCGATCTGATTATTTGCAAAGAGCGTTATGAAGTAAGTTCCATCAGCAAGTTCCGATCTGTTGAACTGTACCGAATGTGAACCAACGGGCATCTCTTCATCAATCAGTATATCAGCCATTCGTCCGCTCATGTCGAAAACACAGATTCTGGCATTACCGGCAACGGGAAGATTGAAATTAACATATCCACCAGAATTAAGCGGGTTCGATGATAGACTCATATTCAGCATATCGGGAGTTTCAGGGGATCCTTCAATACCCGTTACATCAGTAATATCGAACTCGTAGAAACGATCACTGGTACTGGCATCGATCAAAGCAGGGAAGAAGATTATGAAATCCCAGGTTTCTGTCTCTACAACAACCGTGTAATCGCCGGTTGTTGGATCGCATTCGTACCAGTTGAAATCGAAGTCACTACCGACCTCCCACCTTATGACACCGAGATTCCATTCGAAACCGTCATGTCCATTGAAATCCATTTCAACCGATCTATTCTGATAAGCGGCAACATCTAACCGGATCCAGTGTATACCCCATTTATCTGGTTTATAAGATGCTGTCTGATCTCCAGAGGCTGGCAGAGATGTGAAATAGTGAAATGAAAGCACTCTTGGGCCAGGTGTCCAGAGTTGTACTTCCGAATTGTACATACCGCAGCCTGAGAACCAGTTGCTTGCTGTAAACCATCTCCAGCATCCATAATCCATGAAGAACGCTTCCATATCAGTTCCATGGTTGGCGAACATCTCTTCATGTGCTTGAAGCAGATAAGACCCAGAATTTTCAGCGCAATGTTCCCAGATTTCACGTACTGCATTCTCATCGTACCTGATCCACATCATCCAGGGCCATATCACTCCACCGTACCAGTACATAGACCCGGATCGTATATCCTTCCACGGATACCTGAGAGGATTTTCACCATACTTAACGTACATCAGGTAATCGTTCACACTGGGATATACCATTTCTTCCATCCATACAGCGCAGTTCTCCATGAACCATGTAGATTCTTCGAAGCTGTAAGAGAACTGGACAGCATGCTGGAATTCATGAGCAACAACGCAGTTTCTCTGACCTAAACCCCCTATGCTTTTATTTATGACAATATGGCTTGCGCTGCAGGCATGTGTAGAATCGTGGGGATGATACTCACCGATAGGAGAACAGTAACCAAGAACCCCGCCACCCATAGCCTTAACGTAGATATCGTATCTGTTATCGCCACCTACATTGGCATCTGGAGGAGGCCAGAAATAACCCATACCATTACATTGCTTATCCCATGAGGAGTCAGCTGCCGTTGCTAATGTTTGAGCGTAACTCAGTGTAGTAGCGTCGGAACCGGAATCAGTCCAGTGAATTTTGAAATGATCATCATCCGAATTGAATGTATATTCCGGACCGCTCAATATAGGACGGTTGGCAAGTAGTAAATCGACATCCTCCTGAAGGTGGAAAGCTTCCAGGATTGCCGGTGTTCCGCATGTAACAGCTTCTACATTGTCAGTATATTCCGTTGGTAGTGCGTCTGGATTCACAACACTCTGAATCAGCATATTTGCTGCTTCTGATTGTGTGATACTTCCTGCTTCAAGTGATAACATGATTCTGTCCATAGATGTGTCTCCCAGTGCTATACTGGTAAACACGAACAAAAGAGAAAAAAGAACAGCAATTGAGCTTTTCATTGACTCATCCCTTCCGATGATTGACGGGAGATTACACCCCACCGTTTATGATATTCATACAACTATCATATTCTTAAATAGTCTTCCTTGAATATATATTTATTAATACACCTACAATCGTTAGTAAGATACTTGTCGATTACATTAACGTCCATACAGGGGTTTGGGTTCCAGATACTATACAGCGTTTACTACAGATAAAAATGTACCAGGAATCAGGCACCTGCGGCAGGAGAGGAGTTGCGCCGTAAGGATAACCAGTTCTGTTCCTTATCAGCACCGGGATGAATGCACAGATATCGCCGTTTGAAATAAAAAAACGGGGAAGGCAGTAACCTTCCCCGTCCTACTATTATGTTGCCGTCAGCTAGAATAGAACCTTGATGGTTCCCCATGTTTCGTTCTCAAGTGCGCCAAGTGGAGTTCCTTCTATAACCTGGAAAACATCGGTCGGGTCATACGGTGGGTCTCCGGTAGTTGAGCCAGCAACCCAGGGACCGGCTGCTTCAACGATTCTGTAGCTTTCGGTGCCCTCTACAACTGAATCCAGAATAATATACAGGGTTTCTCCATCAGTACGATGCATGGAAACCCAGTACTGAGTTCCATCTACTGCAGTGAAGTAATCTGTGTCCGGCAATGTGGCTGTTGCCTCAAAGATTACGAATCCGGCAAATGTTACACCGGTGTCAACAAGAACCAAATCACTTGGTTCTCCTGACCAGAGGAGAGCGCCGGGTCCAGGAGCAGCATCTGCGTAGAAAAGTATTTCCAGAGAGTATGGAATGGGTTCTGAGCCGGTAGTAATAATCCACCATGTAACATCCGTAACATCGAAATCACTACCAACAGGTATAAAATCTTCAGCTACGAAGTAATCATTGAAAGATCCGAACGCTGTGCTGAACATTTCCGGTTCGTAGTATTCATTTGCATATATCACATCATCAGTTCCAAAAGGCTCGAGGATGTACTCGCCCTCGATAAGACCTGTCAATGTTGATGAAGCAAAAGATGCTGCGAAAGCAACAAATAGAACAACAAAGATCAGTTTCATATCAGCTTCCTTTCTAAGTTACAATTCAATGCACAGGTAATCTATATCCGTTCAGTATTCTTGTGTCAAGTGATCTGCTGGATGCAGATGATAGGATAATTCGCTTAAATCCAGCGCTTATTTTCGTACATACATTTAGCCCGCATATTTCACCAGCTTTCGTTACGAAGCGTCGCAGAAAGCTGTGGACTTGGAGGCTTGCGAGTACAGACTCCGCAGGCGTACTTTAACAGTACGTCGAGGACGGATGTGCGAGCATAACGAAGTATACACGGCTTTATGTGTAGCTGGAGTAGAATTCTGGTGAGATATGCGGGTTGATATGGTTGGACCTGTCAATAGTTCATCATTGCCTTTCCTGATTTACTTCCTTTCTTGATCGGATCGGAACAGCAGTCAGTTCAGTCAATCGTCAGTCTTATCATGCTGATATTCGCGGGTTGGTTACCGCATTTCATTTATTCGTAGTGGGTTACCTCAATCTAGAAGCGTGCGTGCAGCTATAAGCTGCGCAACATAACCCGCCCGAGGATTTCCCTTACTGGATGTTTCACCAACTGCTGTACCGATCACTCCTTACAATTCTCTACCGATTGCCCAGATAAAACCCGCAAGTTCTCGAGCAACAGCCACACACACTTTATTCTTCAGCTTACCTCTCATCAAGAGGTACATATATCTCCTGTGAAGACGCTCCTGTGCTTTCCACGCAATGTCTATAACTTCCTGACTCAAACCTTCACACCTCTCTCGTATGCAACGGGACATACTCGGGCGGTGCCTGTAGTACCAGGCTGCCTCTACAAGAAGGCGCCTAGGGGATGAATCTTCATGAAAATCGGTACTGGAAGTGTACAAGCGCCCTTTCGATCCGCTATGAATAGGTGGTGGTGCGTTCATGAGGGCTGTGTTGCAGACGGTGGAAAATCCGGCTCCCTGTTACCAGACTCCGTCTTTACCCTTTTGACTTCGGTTTTATCATCCGGTTATGTTAAAATATAGAGTGTTCGATCCTCTTGAGAAGGAGTTATTACAGTTGAATGAGGAACAGATCAGGAAATATTTCGAACTCGGGCTGATCGGTATGGCAGTAATCACGCCTGAGAGAAATATTATTGAAGTCAACAATTTCCTGTGTGATATGCTCGGCTATACTATGGAAGAGTTACTAAGGATCAAGTGGTCTGATATTTCCCATCCTGATGACCTGCAAATTAATGAAGCAAAACTCAATCAAGTACTTTCAGGTGACGTGAACGGTTATTCGCTTGAAAAACGTCTCATTCGCAAAGACGACAACATCATTATTGTTAATATCTCATCGAAGTGCATCAGGAAAGAGGATGGCTCCGTAGAACAGTTTATTACGCTCGTGCAGGATATCACCAAAAGAAAAAAGGCGGAAGAGATCGTCAGGGAATCTGAATTGAAATACAGAACGGTAGTTGAGAATGCGAGAGAGTACATCTGGCAGCTTGATACGAAAGGAAATTTCGTATTCGTCAACAGGCACGCCGAAGAAATGTCCGATTGCAAAAGTATTGATTTGAAAGGAAAGAATTTCTCACCTGCTATTCATCCCGATGATCTGGAACACGTCCAAGCGTTATTCCTGGATACTTTGAATGGAAATATCAACGAGTATGAAACCAGAATAGTCGATGATAAAGGAAATGAGGACGTTCTTCTGGTTCAGACGATTCCCCTGTACGAGGACGGAGAAATTACAGGTACTCTGAGTTTTGGAAGGAACATCACCGAGCGAAGAAAAATGGAAGAGGCTCTGCGCGAAAGCGAGGACAAATACCGCACTCTTGTCGAACAGAGTCATGATTGCATCTACATCTACAAGGGAAACAGGTTTCTCTTTGTCAATGATCGTGTATGCGAATTCACCGGTTATAGCAAAGAAGAATTGTATGATCTGGATTTCCTGCAGTTGATTCATCCCGATGACAGGTCAGGAATCGAGGAATACGAAAGAAACAGATCTATAGGAAAGAACATCCCAAGCGTCTATCAGACCAGGATTATCTCAAAGGACGGACAGATCAGGTTTATGGAACTATCCGCCAGGATTATTACTTATCAGGGTGAATACGCCATACTTGGAATGGGAAGAGATATTTCTGTTCAGCTGAAGCTTGACGAGGAGAGACAGAAAGTCCAGAGACTGGAATCCCTTGGGATTTTTGCAGGAGGCATAGCGCACGATTTCAACAACTTCCTCACAGGCATCCTTGGCAACATATCCCTCGCAAAAACAATGTCTGAGCCAGAAAGCGATATCTACAGGATTCTCTCTAACTCGGAGAACGCCTCAAACAAGGCATCCAGTCTGACCCACCAGCTTCTGACCTTCGCTAAGGGAGGAGTACCTGTAAGAGAGAATCTCTCCATCAATGAACTGCTGAGACAATCAGCAGATTTCGTTCTGAGCGGTTCAAATGTAAACGTATCGTATGATATTCCCTGCGATCTCTGGTCGGTGAATGCGGACAAAGGACAGATCAGCCAGGTTATACAGAATATCATCATCAACGCCGACCAATCTATGCCGGATGGAGGAGAGGTGCTGATCAAGGCAGGGAATGCGGAAATTGACTTCGATACCTCCATGCATCTGAATCCGGGAAGATACGTGAAAATGGAGATAAGCGATAAAGGCACAGGTATATCGGAAGATCATTTTTCGAAGATATTCGATCCTTTTTTTTCAACAAAAAAGAAAGGGAGTGGTCTGGGCCTTACAACCGCTTTTTCGATAATAAAGAAACATGATGGAAATATCATAGCGAAAAGTAGATACGGTATTGGAACTACTTTCATCATCCATCTCCCCGCATCAAACGAGAAGGTAATCGGGAACACTGATAAAAAGGATTACTCCGAGACTCATGAAGGACGAATCCTCATCATGGACGACAAGGATATCGTAAGAACCACTGTTTCCAGCATGCTTGAACATCTTGGGTATGATATCGAGTGCACCAGGAATGGAGATGAAGCGATAGAAAAATACTGCAACGCAAGGCTGAACGGTAAACCTTTCAAGCTTGTGATTCTGGATCTGACAATCCCCGGAGGAAAAGGTGGAAAGGAAACGATAGAGAAACTGAGGAAAATCGACCCTGATATCAGGGCGATTGTATCAAGCGGATATTCCACGGATCCGGTTATGGCTCATTACAGGGAATACGGTTTCAAGGGGGTTATTATGAAACCTTATACACTCGGGAAAATCGAATCGAGCATACGCGAAGTAATCAAAACATAATTCCAGCCTGCATATCCTGCTCGATCCTGATAATGCTGAAGAACCGGCTGGCCCCTTGAATTATTTACTCAGATTCTTACTTTCTTCTTCCAAAAAGATAAAACAACCCCGCAACCAGACCGGCAGCAGCACCAAATATCAATGATCCGCGAGGACCGAACATGGTGTTGACTGAACCTTCAACGTTATGCGCAATCATAAAAACTGCACTGCTGTTTTTTACTTCAATTCTGTTAGCAGCCATGGCGATAACACCTGATTGATCCATGGATATTTTTCCCTGGGATAGAAGCAGTTCAGAGCCAGACTGGTCCATACTGACATCACCCCTGGAGAGTATTTAAACTGAACCGGAAGTAGAAAGATCGGCCTTTTCAGTCTGGATTATAGCCGCTCCTTCCTGGATTATCTTTAATTGTCTGGTCTGAGCTCTTACTATTCCCCCCTGACGCACAAGTAGTTTATCCCCCTGAACAGACCGTACAGTAACCTGTCGCATTGTAATTGAATCACCATTTATCTCATCAGCATTTGTTCGAGAGATATTTATGGTTTTACCAACAGACTCAGCTTCTTTGCCGCTTTTAGCTGTAGTCTTGCTTTCACCAGGTTTATTAACAACCATCTCTTATTCTCCGTTTCACAGATTTAGTCCTGACAGAATCATATCCAACCCAATCATACAATATTCTTTCAATTCGAACCTGTAATAAGGGGAAAATAAACAGAAAGATCCACTTAAAAGAAGAAACCAAATCTTCCTCTTCGGTGTTTAGATAGTTGGAGGATCAGACTATGTTGCGAAAAACATGCGTTCACTATATGGATCTGTTGCAGGGCGATATCGATGACAGGAGTTCTCTCATCAGGCGATTCAACGGTTTTCGCCACAATATCCAGTTCCTCGATCAGGCATCTATGGTCATAGTCTACGTTGCTGCAGGAATCGTTGTAACTGCTGCTGCCCTTGCAGGTCTTCTGATATTGCTTCAAATCTGACAGGATATCAGCAGTAACGCTTTGCATTCATTACAGAAACCAGCCGGATATATCGTGTCAGACTGCAGACTACATCAGGTCAGGGCGGAAGGCATCCTCAAGGTAAGTATCCATTCGGAGGTTCATTGATGAGCCCCTTACAACAGCCACATCAAAGCGTATCTGGCCTGAAGGAGGTTTCGCTGAGATGTAAGCCGAGGCGGCGTGTACAATTCTTGCCTGTTTTTCTGAATCTATTTTATCAAGTGTAAGCGTAGCAGAATTGTCGGAAGCGAATTTCACTTCAACGAAGGAGAGTACATCTTCTTTTCTTGCAACTATATCGATCTCTGACCTGCGTGTTCTGAAATTCCGGACTTCGATACTCCATCCCCTCTCCTCAAGCCATCGGCAAACGAAGGATTCGGCTTCCCTGGAGACATCACTCAAAGCGGAGCCTCAGCTGCATGTCGTTCTTCATGGGAGCGAAGGACATCCTGTGAATCGGAGAAGGACCGAATTTCCTGATTGCTTCAATATGGTCTCTCGTGCCGTAACCTTTATTGGAAGCGAAACCGTAACCGGGATACTTCCCGTCGGCCTTTATCATGATATCGTCTCTCGTGACCTTGGCAATTATGCTGGCAGCAGCAATTGAAAGACTTTTCGAATCACCTTTTACGATGAATTCCGCTGGAATGTTCAGATTCCTTACCGGAAGGCCATCGATGAGAAAGAGATCAACAGGTATGCCCAGTGCCCCGGCAGCTCGAGTGAAGGAAAGGCGCACGGCTTCAGCCATACCCACCATGTCGATCTCGGAAGATTCAACAATGCCTGTTGAACAGTATTTCGATTCTTCAATGATCAACGGGAAGAGCCGCCTGCGCTTACTGCCGGAGAGTTTCTTACTGTCGTCGACCTCCGTCAGAACAGTCTCTCTGGGGAGGATTACCACTGCTGCTACAAGGGGGCCGGCAAGGGGGCCTCTCCCCGCCTCATCCATCCCTGCGAATACAGAAAATCTCGATCGGAAATTCTCATCGAACAGGTGAAGCTTAGTTTCCGTAGTATCAGTTCCTTGCGCCGAATGTCTTCTTCTCTTTAATCCTTGCGGCCTTGCCCTTTTTGCCACGAAGGTAGAAGAGCTTGGCCCTGCGGACCTTCCCTGCTCTGGTTACTTCGATCTTCGCGATAAGAGGTGAATTGAGCGGGAACACCCTCTCAACGCTTATGCCGCCTGATATTTTCCTTACGGTGAACGACTCGGAAGTTCCACCTCCCCTCCGGGAGATGACCACTCCCTGGAAGATCTGTACTCTGGTCTTGTCGCCTTCCACAACCGTAAAGTGAACCTTCACAGTATCCCCTGATCTGAACTCGGGATAATCATCCCTGATCTGAGAGGATTCAACGCTTCTAATAATATCATCCATTGTTCTGCTCCTTCTGTCTATCTGCCAGCCGTAGCGAGCGTATAAATCGTTCCTTTAAATTCGCTTCACTTTCCGAATCGATCAGATCCGGTCGTCTTCTCCTTGTCAGCTCCAGTGCTGCTCTGAATCTCCAGTCCTCTATCTCCGAATGGTTTCCAGAAATAATAACCTCCGGAATACTCATACCTCTATAATCGGCAGGCCTTGTATACCTCGGATAGTCCAGCAATCCAGTAGCGAATGAATCCGATTGAGCGGATTCCATCCTTCCCAGAACTCCCGGGAGCCATCTGAACACCGCTTCCAGAAGGAACATGGCCGGTATTTCACCACCTGATACCACCGCATCACTCACACTTATTTCGTCGGTTACGGCGGAATCCCTGAACCTTTGATCGATTCCACCATACCTGCCGCAGAATATTATCATCCTGCCGGACTCAGCAAGGTCACATACAAGTTCTTGATCCAGCCTTCTCCCCTGGGGTGTCATGAAGATGACTCTCGCATCCTCCCTCCAGGGTATCCGCTCAAGTGTTTCAAACAATGGTTCCGGTCTTAAAAGCATCCCGGCGCCACCGCCGAACTGGTAATCATCAACCGAACCTCTGTCGTCAACAGCCCTGTTTCTGATATCCAGGATTGAAAGATCTATCAAGCCTTTCTCAACAGCCCTTCCGACGATCCCGCATTCCATGAATGGAGAAAACAGCTCCGGGAACAATGTAGCAACGGCTGCCCTCATCTCAAGCTCCAATTACAACGGAAGCTCTTCCAGTCCTTCAGGAAGGTCAAGCTCAATCACTTTTTCCTTCCAGTCTATCGATCCTACGTTCATCACAAGAACAACGGGAACATGAAACCTGTTTCCATTATTCTCCACAAGAAGCATCGGATTCACGCCGGCAGGCTCGACATCAACTACCCTCATGCGGCATCCACGGGACAGGATCTCCAGCCCTGTGAAATTGTAAAGAGGTATGAATCCCAGCATTGCATCGGCTTCATCCCTTGATATGTAGATTGAGCCGTTTCTTAATTCCTCGGCATCATCCCTGTTACCAATCTCCCTGAAGGTGAGATTGAACCTTGAGCCTCCTCCATAGGTGCATCGACTTACTGTAAGACGTCTGCTCCCGTTGAGCAGAATCACCGTTCCAACCGAAACATCAGGAGTTCCGTTCCCCTGGAAAAGCCGGACTCTCAGTCCACCCTTCAGGCCATGTGTCTTTTCTACGTACCCGAGATATACGATATCGTCGGGAACTGAGCTGTTGGAATCAGTCAATAATTCTGACTGTAGCTTTCTGCTCCAGACGGGCAGCAGCTGATCTGATAATAAGTCGCATAGCCTTTGCGATTTTACCTTCGCGGCCTATAACCCTGCCCAGATCGCTCTCGGCGACCTTCAATTCGTAGATGGTAACATCCTCCTCGACTGTTTCTTCAACAGAAACAGCATCAGGATCTGCAACAAGTATTTTGGCCATAAGTTCAACAAGCTCTTTCATGAGAACCCTCCAGTTTAGATGTCAGTTCAGCCTGCAAACGCACCAGGAAATTACGAAGTTCTGTTTTCACCTTTTATGAAAATCACTTCCGGTTTAACTTCACCATCACCGGAAGACAGTTGATGCCACTTCTTCCAGGTTCCGGTTTTCTTAAGTAGATTTCTTACTGTATCGGATACCTGAGCACCGTTACCAAGCCAGTGGAAAACTCTCTCTTCATCGATTTTTACTTCAAAGGGTTTGCGAAGGGGGTCATAGTAGCCGAAGCTTTCCAGAAACCTGCCGCTGGGTGCTTTACGGCTATCTGCGGCTACAATTCTGAAAGAAGGCTGTCCCTTGCTTCCCATTCGTTTTAGACGGATTATTACCAAGCTTAACCTCCATATCAGCGGAATATTCCGGGAATTCCTGTTCCTCTTCCCGGTCTCATCCGCTTCATCATTTTTTTCATCGATCTGAATTCCCGCAGCAGCCTGTTCACATCGTTTACTCTGGTGCCGCTGCCCATCGCTATTCTCTTTCTCCTGCTTCCATTTATAATTTCCGGGTGGAGTCTTTCCCTGACGGTCATTGAACTCATAATGGCGGACATCCTGGTGAACTGAGACTCGTCAATATCCATTCCTGAAGGCCTCATGCTCTTCGGAAGCATTTCAAGGAGGTCACTGAGAGATCCCATCTTCCGGATGCGTTTCAGTTCTCTCGCAAAATCCTCCAGCGTAAAGGAGTTGGAGATGAGCTTTTTCTCCAGCTTCTGCGCTTCCTTGATATCGAACATCTCCTGAGCCTTTTCAACCAGCCCTACAACATCGCCCATTCCCAGAATTCTTCCTGCAAGTCGTTCTGGGTCCATTGGTTCCAGACCATCGACAGCTTCACCTGTTCCAAGGAATTTTATCGGTTTGCCGGTTACAGCCCTGAATGAAAGAGCGGCTCCGCCTCTGGAATCACCATCCATCTTGGTGATGATCGAACCGGTAAATCCGATTCTTTCCTGGAATTCCAGCGCAACGTTCACTGCATCCTGGCCGGACAGGCCATCGAGTACAAGAAGAGTTTCGGACGCCTGAGCAGCCCTGCTTATACCCTCAAGTTCTCTCATAAGGTCATCATCCACATGAAGCCTGCCTGCGGTAT
>JAUVUL010000027.1 GCA_030600975.1 Candidatus Aegiribacteria sp. | reverse complement strand
GGGGGGCAGAGACAGCGGGTGGCTCTCTCACTCGTCACGTCCGGAAAGCCTGAACTCGTACTGCTCGATGAACCCTCCACCGGTCTTGATCCCGGTGGAAGAATACTCGTTCGGAACCTGATCCGGAACCTGGCTTCAGCAGGAGCTACCGTACTGATCAATTCTCACCTTCTCGGGGAAGTTGAGAGGGTTTGTGATATGGCTACCTTCATCAACAGGGGCAGACTTATCGCGGAGGGTGAACTGGATTCCCTCTCCAGACAGACAGGCCTGGCCCACATCGAGACCGATAATGCTGAGGAAATGAAGCTCTCCCTTGAAGAGAGGGGGTATTCCTGCCGCAAAGAATCAAAAGGTGTTGTAGCGGAGCTTGAGGATCCCGCCGCATTCCGTGAAATGACTCATTCCGTACTGGATACCGGTATACGATTCACTGGAATTAACCAGATGAGGGAAAGCCTGGAGGATGTTTTCCTGAGGATCATGGACAATGATTCGGAACGGGGGCACGACATTGTTTCTTAACGGTATAGAGCAGCTTCTGAGAAGGAAGATCGTATTGACAGCTGCTATAGCAACCGTTGCGTTTCTTGGACTGTACTGGTGGGGGGTCTCTGCGGCTTCCTCCGCTGAGCTGCACATGGGACACGGAGAGGCTGACATGGCCGTTGCCATGCTGGGACCCGAAGATGCCGCCCTCGCCGCAATAATAACCGCCGGTCCGCTTGCCGCAACGCTTGTGACCGCCCTTATCATTGTAATAGGATCGAGTATGCTGCCCGAGGAGATAGGACAGGGACGAATGCCCTTCTGGCTTTCCCTTCCCCAGACAAGGCTTAAGGTCTACCTTTCAATAGGTCTTGCCCCTCTGGCCTTATCCTATGCCCTTTCAGTGATACTCTTCGGTGGAATTCTCGTTATAACAATGGTTTACTTTCCATTCACTCCCAGAAACATACCCCTTGTATTCGTTTCCATGCTTTCATGGCTGACTGTTGTCTGGGCTGCAGTAATGCTGCTTTCCCTTGTTGTAAAAAAAATCGCTTCAATGTTGATTGTATTTTTTCTTTCTTCAGTGGCTACACTTTTCGGCGGTCTGTACGAGATGATGCGGATGTTCCCCGGAGAGGCGCCTAAAGCCCTTGAAACGATAACGCATACTATCATTTACGCCTTTCCCGCTGATAGAGGTTACAGGGGCGTGATATACGGTCTTATTCCAAGGGATGCCGTTATAACTGAGAATCTCGCCTTTTTCGGTGTTACGGCAAGCGTTCCGCCTGTCCATCTGATATACGCGTTTCTCTGGAGTCTTATCCTTCTCTCGATCGGGTACTGGAAATTCAGAAGGATGGATTTTTAGCCCTTTTTCCAGCCGTTGACTAGAATGTTCAAAATGGGATATTCTACTCTAAGAGAGGGGATATTATATGAACAGAATCATTCATGTTAAGATTACGTCGGATGAGCCTGATAGAATCATGGATTTCTATCGCGAAGCGTTCAACTGGAGTGTCGACAAGTTTCCCGACCCTCCGGATGGGTGGAGAATGGACTCGGGTAAGGGTCCCGGAGTGAACTGCTCGGTTTACCACAGCGAGGATTCACCATTGGACAGGCATATTTCAATTGCCGTATCAGTTCCATTCATCGAAGAAGTGGCCGGAAGGATTACCGGGGCAGGCGGAAGGATCATGCATGATAAGATCCATGCCTTCGGAAACAGATACCTTTACTGTCAGGACCCTGATGGAAACGTTATCTGTCTGGTGGAATTCGGATAGGCGGAGTTATTAACTGCTGATACTTACAGAGCCCCTCAAATGTTCAGTCATTACCTTTATCATCGCCTCATGATCCGATTTTCCAGCTGTTTCCCGCACAGAGTGCATGGACAGCAAAGGATTCCCCACATCAACGCTTCTGATGCCCATTCTGGCAGATGTTACAGGTCCTATAGTGCTTCCACAGGGTATATCGTTCCTGTTTACGAAATACTGGATATCGACGCCTGATTTATCAGCGCAGGTTCTGAAGTAGGCGGATGTTATATCGTTTGATGTGTATTTCTCCATGGCATTCACCTTTATTACCGGGCCTCCGTTCAGAACCGGGTGACATCCGGGATCATGCTTCTCGGAGTAGTTCGGATGGAGAGCGTGCGCTCCATCGGCAGAAATCTGAATACTCCTTGAGAGACATCTGAAATACTCATCCCTCCCCCCTGCAAGCCTCTCTATGATCGTATCAAGGAATGCTGACCCGGCTCCGTTAAGAGTTCTGGAGCCTGCTTCTTCGCTGTTGAAAAGGCTTACAAGCCTGGTGTTTGCGCACTCTTCCGAAGCCAGCAGAGCCTCAATCCCCGTATGGCACATCGCGAGGTTATCAAGTCTTCCGGAGAATATGAAATCATCCTCAATACCGCCAAGGGTCGCAGGTTGAGGGTCCCATATTTCCATGGACCATCCTGAAACGGAATCCTTCTCCACATCTGCCGATTTACACGCAAGTGATAGTACATCATCGAATGCCGCGCCGCTCGAGGAGAAGAGCAGCGGTGTGTTCGTCTCGGGATTTACCTTGAAACCTTTTTTGTTGATTTCCCTCTCGAGATGTATCGCGGGGGATGCCATACGGAAGATAGGTTTTCTGATCATGAATGATCTTCGGGAAACAGTGTTACCTTCGCGAATGGCGAGCGTTCCCGCAAGGGAAAGGTCACGGTCGAACCAGGTCGCCAGTATGGGGCTTCCGTACAGCTCAACACCAAGAACGTTGATATTCTCTTTTTTTCTATCAGCTTCAGGCTTGATCCTGAAACCGGGAGAATCAGTGTGAGCTCCAATTATCCTGCATCCTGCAGTGCCAAAGGTCTCGGTACCTGTTACCCCTGCGATAATTGATGAACCTGAACGAACGATGTAGAACCTTACGTTTGCTGCAATGTTCCAGGAATTACCCTCTTCCAGTCTCGTGAAGCCGTTCTCATCCAGTTTCGATGCCAAACGCGTAACAGCCCATGAAGCTGTTGGTGAACTGTCAAGGAAGGAAAGAAGATCCGGTATATATCTGTCGGTTATCATTATTCCTGCGCCTTCAGTGTTACTGCTCTATTTCAATGGCTGTAGCGGGGCTGCCAGACATTTTTGTTACCCTGGCTCTGAAATTCTGCATGACCTGGTACATGAACGCCTGAAGCCTTGCTTCGTTATCTGTATCCTCCTGACCGTCGAATGCCAGATTCAGCCATGGAAGTTTCCTGTGTTCCTTTCTTATCTTCTTGCTTATAGCGGTCACGACGGTTCCAGGCAGACATGTGAATGGAAAGATATTGATGGCGCCGTCTATCGATGCTTTCTCATTAAATGCAAGCGGAGCGCCAACACAGAGAATTGCCTCCCCCCCTATGTTCTCTTTCATGTAAGGCTGTGCTGCCTTCATGATCTCGTCAGGTTCCAAAGCGGGACGGTCCGCGAGAATGCCGGCAAACGGAGCTTCCAGTTTCCTTCGAAGCCTCTTCATGATCTTCATCCTTGAGTATCCCTTGATAAGATCAACCAATTGTCTTCTGTTCTTAGATTTACTTATGAAAGAATGATTTACGTATTCGAACCACTCCATCAGCGGAGTATAAAGAACTTCCCCCCCCAGGGCTTCAATGCTCAGGTCCGTATAGGAGTGGGCGAAGGAATCGTTCCTTACGTAAATCTCACCGAACATCAGTACAAGAGGTTTCGGAACATCCTTTCTTGGAATACTCATGAATTCCGATGCCGCTTCTTCAAGTACCGGAATAAGAGACCCTCCGCTGCTCATGGCTTCGGCAGTTGCAGCAAGATATTTATCCAGCACCATGTCAGCCGATCCGTTTTCAAGCTCGTAGGGGCGAACTCTGTAAAGAGCGCTTTTCAGAACATCGCCGGCTACGGCAGCCTTAAGCATATCCATCTGGAATCCCACAGTAGAGAGTTCCTTGACGCTGGTATAAGAATCGCTTGAAGTCGCGGTAATTATGGGAACATCCTCGTAACCCAGCCTGTCAAGAAGTATCCTGTGATAACTGCAGTACTGGCCGAAACGGCACGGTCCTGATGCAGTGCCGATGAAGAAGGCTGTTTCGGACGGTTCGTTATCTCTTAAAATGGACAGCATGTTTCCCGCGGTTATGATCGCGGGATAGCATTCCTTACCGGTTGTTACGGAGCGGCCCAGTGCAACGGAATCTCTGTTCGTGGGAGGTATTTTAACGGCTTTGACACCATGTTTCCTGGCGGCTGCTACAGCTACCCAGGTTGCGTCACCCAGCCAGGGAACCCAGACTGTCCTCTTCCCGATATCCATGTTCCTGTTCCCGAGCTGTTGCCGGAAAGAAGATGTTCCATGCTGTCTTCTACCTTTGATCGCATCCATGAAGGCTTCACATCTCGTTATTACCCCCGCATCGGCAGCATGTTCATCGATTTCTATGGTCAGCATCGGTTTCTCACCCATTATTCTTGCTACTTCGTGCTGAATGAACGAATCCGGACCGCAGCCGAAATTGGTGATGTAAACACCGTTAAACCTGGGATCCTCCCTAATCGCAAGCGCTGCCGCTATAATCCTCTGACCGTACTGCCAGTACATATTTCTGTGCAGCTCCGAGGCACGCTTCAGGGGAAGCTCCAGAAAGTCCGTTGGAATCACCGATGCCCCCAGTTTTGCCAGTTTGTCGGGAAGACCGACGTTCACGGCGGGGTCTGATCCGTTATATGGCCTGCTGATTATTACGAAGGCAGCCTGGTCTTCTCCGATTTCTTCCAGATCCCGTTTACCCGCTTTCAACAGGGAATCTCTGAATCGTAGGTGCTCTCTTCTTGCCTCTGAAGCGGCTTTTCTGGCAGTAGCTGCATTAATATCAAGCCCGGCAGTCATTTCCAGCAGTCCGTTCATCCATTCCCTTCCCTGAAGGGAGAAATCAAGCACTGGACTAAGAGTGGTGATATTCTCCTCGGCGGAAAGACCAAGGCCGGAGTCGATGATATACGGTGAAGCCTCAATATACGGACAGTTGTAGGATTCCGTGAAATCACCATTAGGAAATGATCTGAGTATGGAAGGAAGGAAAATGTAATCAATATCCTTCTCGAGGAGGTCCATAACATGTCCGTGGGCGAGCTTCACCGGGAAACATGTCTCTGCCGCGACACTTTCAACACCGGAATGTATGAGGCTGCTGGTCGATGTACCTGATATGATAACATCAAAACCGCACTCCTCGAAGAAAGTTCTGAAGAAGGGAAAGAATTCCCAGAACCATAACGCTCTGGGTATTCCGACAACCGGTTTACTCCCTGAAACACTGCCGGTGTAACCTTCTAGAAGAAGCTTCTCCCTCTCCTTGAACCAGTTTGTTCCGGGGTCAACCTGACTGGAAGGAGTAGTTTCCGTTTCGTACTTCTCACATCTTCCTCCGTAGAAGAGGTCTTTTCCGTCATGGAGTATTATGCGGTGAATTTCGCAACGGTTGGGGCATCCTTCGCATACGAAGGTTTCCTGCCTGTATTTCTCATCTGCCAGCTTGAACCCCTTGAATTTCGATGGACCGGGGGGCTTCTCCTCCGCTGCAAGGAGCGCTACGCCTATTGCTCCAGTTACGTGGTGATTTTCGGGGATAGTTACTTGTTTGTCCTTTAAAATAGCGTTGAAGGCAGCGGCTACGCCTGTGTTGAAGGCTGTCCCGCCCTGGAAGAATATACGATTGCCTATTCTCTTCTCTCCTACAACTCTGTGCAGATAGTTCCTTACTATTGAATACGACAACCCGGATACAATATTCTCCACTGAAGTGCCATCAGCCTGTTGCGAAAAGACATCACTTTCCATGAATACTGTACAACGCTCTCCAAGACTGCATGGAGCCGTTGCGACGATAGCAAGAGGCCCGAATTCCCTTATGTCTAAACCAAGCTTTTCGGCCTGTTCTTCAAGGAATGAACCTGTCCCCGCGGCACAAACCTTGTTCATTTCAAAGTCAACCACTCTACCATTTCTGATAGATATATATTTCGAATCCTGGCCACCTATCTCGAATATCGTGTCGACTTCCGGATCAATTTCCACTGCAGCCCTGGCCTGGGCGGTAATCTCATTTCTGACTATATCTGCGCCCGTAAAATCACCTGTCATATACCGTCCGGAACCGGTAGTACCCACCCCGAGAACCTTCCTGTCCATGCCCAGAGTATGCTCCAGTCTTGAAAGCCCCTGTTTTACTGCTTCAAGAGGTCTTCCGGCAGTCATCAGGTATTCGGATGCAAGGAGGTTACCGGAAGGCTCACCGATAGCTACAAGATTTGTGCTGATGGACCCGACATCGATGCCTAAATAGACAGGTTCGTCGGTATTCTCAGATACTTCCCGGGGTTCGGGGTGTGTAATTGAGAAATTTCTGAGCGGACTCAGGGTGTTTCCCGGTTTGATTCCTTTTTCAATATTTAGAAGCCTGCCTATAAAATCGCCATCGATCATGCTGGATTTCCCGTCATCCGCAGCTAACGCTGCCCCTGCGGCTGTAAGGCATCTGAAATTATCCGGGATGATCAGGTCAGAAAAATCACTGCCGAGAACCTCACGGAAAGCGTTAACCATTCCCCGGTTTGCGGCTACCCCTCCTACGAAGGCGACTGGAGGACGGAAATCCCTTCCTGAAGCAATGGAACTCTTGAAATTCCTTGCCACAGCGAAGCAGAGACCGGCAACTATATGGGATACCGGCGTACCTATCTGCTGGAGATGTATCATATCCGTTTTCGCGAATACGCTGCATCGCCCAGCTATCCTCGGGGGATGGCTGCATTGAAGGGCCAGTTCGCCGAGTTCTTCGGTCTTCAGCCCCAGCCTTGAAGCCTGCTGATCAAGGAAGGAGCCCGTACCGGCTGCGCAGACTGAATTCATGGAAAAATCCTCAAAGATCAACTCATCGGGAGTCTGTCTGAAAAGAAGCAGCTTGGAGTCCTGCCCACCCATTTCGATGACCGATCTGACCTCCGGGCAGAAAAGTGGAATCGAAGCTGCGAGGGAAACTACTTCATTGATAACTTCACAACCTGCGGCTGACGATGCACTCCTTGAAGCGCTGCCGGTAAAAGACGCCGGGCTTCCCTCCCAGCCCTCAAGGTCCGAAAGGATAGCCACCAGGGAATCGACAGGCTTACCATGGTGCCTTCTGTACATGGCGGAGGTAATGGTGTTTTCGTCAATGAGCACGACCTTCGTGCTCACTGATCCCATGTCTATACCGATCCTTCTTTTCATAAATTCTTATCCTTCTCGAAAGGTATCTGCCGCAGGTAATCTCAAGAAAATCACATAATTCCTAAGAAGTGACAGACATCGAATTGCGGCAATAATGATCAGAGTTCCCTGTATTGTTGCTAACAATCAGGCAAAACCTGATACCCTGTATCCTGTAATATATGGGTATTCTCAAGTAAGCAGATGCTTCAGATGGAAGTTCCAGTCAGGGTATCCAGTTCGAGACGCGTATATAAGGGTGTTACACCTTACCGAGCGGCATGATATAGAGTGGCACTTCGATCCTGGTCATCCGGATCACCTGCTTCAAAGCCAGGTCGCTGAAGGCTCCGATAGCGCACGTTCCGATCTTTAAGGCGTAAGCCTGAAGGTATACATTCTCGGCCGAATGACCGAGATCCATGCACACATAACGTTCCCGGCCGCGATCTCCGTATTTCTCTGTACACCGTTCAAAAATAGCCGAATACACAATCGCCGCAGCCGCGGTCTCGAAATGAAGCTGATTGAACCCCGCGTTGCTGAATTCATCCCAGCAATCCTCGCCTGTCATGCGCACGAGCTCATGGGTCTCGGATTTGTACCAGTAGATCCCCGGATCGAGATCCGTCACGTTACGAGCCACCAGGTATAGCTCCAGAGGATACAATGCCCCGGCAGAAGGAGCTGTTCTGAGGCCGCCACGCAGGAAGTCCGGTGCGTTCTCGACCGGGTAGCTCAGCCCGTATGCAGACCACAGGAGCTGCGAAACCTCGGCTATGGTCAATGGTGAATCCTCATAGCAACGGACGGAGCGCCGGTTCTGCATGGCCTCCTCCACCGACACATCACTTGATAACCGGGGCTGAGGTAATGCAACGACCGACCCTTCCGGGTGATATTCCGGCAATGAGGCCAAAACGGAGTCCACCCTGGCATCCATCGCTGCAAGCAAAGTATACCAACGGCTATCAGAGTGGAGATTTACAAGATCCTCGTCTTCCTCCAGCCACTGCTTTTCGATAAGATTGCTGTTGACCGCCTTTTCGAGATACATGAACGCCGCATCGGAGTTCCCGCAAAGGGCGGCGGCGCAAGCAGCGTTATACAAGTCAAAGATATTGCCGTCTTCGACCTGAAAAGCTTGCCGGTACAGCTCCAGTGAAGCCTGATAATCCGAGGCCAACAGCTTGTTTGAGGCTTCCAGTACGAGCTGGTCATACTCCTGAGCAAATACAGCCGTACAAAAGCACGAGATCAGAACGAATACAGCAACCGCCTTGCTCATCATCGGAATTCCTCCTTTATGGTGTTCTGCATGTTGATAGGTGAGCTTAGCAAATGACCGATAGTAAATCGGGTTTTCAAACGCCCCAGGATCTGCTTCCAACAAGGATGTTTCAACATGAGCGGGTTTCATAACAGAATACATCAGAATATTTAGGTTATATTAAGGTAGATTAAAATTGACGCTACAGGAAAACTTAACAATATTTTTCTCCATAAAGGCACAGGAGGATAACAATCTTTGCAAAGTACCGGGAAACCAGCACCCGCCGGTTTCCCTTTTTCATCTTAATCCTGCTGCTGTTCGCGGGGTCAGCAACGGCTTACGTCGGTCCGGGTGCCGGTTTCGGGATAGTCACATCCTTCCTTGTGTTCCTAAACGCTATTCTCGTTTCACTGCTCTCAGCACTCATCTGGCCGGTAACCATCGTAATAAAGTTGCTCAGGAGAAGAAGAAGAGAGTACAGAAGAACTGCGAAAAGGGTTGTGATTCTTGGGCTTGACGGTCTTTCTCCGGTTATCGCAGAGAAAATGATGATCGATGGTGAAATGCCCTTCCTTAAAAAATTCAATGATGAGGGGACGTTTTCCAGGCTGGGAACAACATGCCCCGGTATCTCACCGGTTGCGTGGTCCTCATTTCAGACAGGTGTTAATCCGGGGAAACACGGTATCTTCGACTTCCTGGCACCTGACAGGAAGAGGTATCTCGCTAAACTCTCATCTGTTCAAACCGGAACAGCTCCGTCAAGAGTAGGGCTGGGTCCTTTACGAAGAACTGTGATGAAGCCTTTTGTGAAACTTCTTCGAAAAGGCAGACCATTCTGGAGCCTTCTGAAGCGTTACGGCATAAGGTCCACTGTCCTCAGGGTTCCTATAACATATCCCCCCGAGCCGCTCGATGGTCATCTGCTGAGCGGTATGTGCGTTCCAGATCTGCGGGGTACCCAGGGCAGCTATACTGTTTTCACGGAAGATGAACATGAAGGTACTTTTACAGGCGGCCTCCTGCGAACGCTTAATAAAATTGATAAGAACAGGTGGACTGCAGAACTGCCCGGCCCTGAAAATGTTGACGGGTCCTGTGCAATAGTAATTCTTGAACTTGATACTTCAGGGAAGAAAGCTGTCATGAGGACTGATAACGGTCAGCTTGAACTGAAGAAAGGTGTTCTCTCAGACTGGTTTGAACTTCTATTCCGCTCAGGCCGCAGCAAGGTCAGGGGCCTACGGGATATTGCCGGAT
>JAUVUL010000208.1 GCA_030600975.1 Candidatus Aegiribacteria sp. | reverse complement strand
TCGAGGGTTCCAGTGTTATTATGGGTATTCCGGTTGCTTACTTGAAAATATATCCTGTAAGGTGGAATCCCGCCAGCAGAACAGTTGAAATTCTCACAGACCTTATACTGAGTATTAACTACGAGATCAGTCCCGAAGCATCCACAGTTTCCAGGAGAAGCGTACAGAGTGAACTCCGATCACAGGAGATAGTCAGGAACTCCGTGGTGAATCCGGAAGCCGTTTCAGCCTCGGGTGCTGCAATAGTCGATTCGAAGGACCTCACCTACGGTGAATATGTAATCATCACCATCCCGGATTACCAAAGCTACGCCCAGAACCTGGCTGACTGGAAAACCTCGAAAGGTATTCCCACGAACGTTTACACGACTACCTTGATTCAGGGCTGGTATACTTGCTATGACCTTCCTCAGGAAATCCGCGCCTTTCTCACCGACTGCCGAAGCGAGGGAGTGGAATACGTTCTGATCTACGGAGATGATAACAAGATCGCCGGAAGAGACGCAAAGATCACTGCGAGTTCTTACACTGAGTACCCTCCCGTTGACCTTTACTGGGCGGACATCAACGACACGTCTCCCGGTATCGACAGATGGGACAGCAACGGCAACCATGTCTGGGGTGAATACGGAATCGATAACGTTGATTACCATCCTGATCTCTGGGTTGGAAGGGCAAGTGTCAATACAACCAGCGAGTGCACGATTTTTAATGATAAAGTATTTGCTTACGAACGTATTTCAAGTACAGACTTCACTGCTCCAGTTGAAATGAGAATCGGTTACACCACCGAACTGCTCTGGGGCGACCCCTACTGGTGCTATGCCTCTGCCGGAGCGGAGCTCATTTCTCCTATGGTACCCTCAGGCTGGGAAGAGGAGAAGTGTTACGACTCCGCCAGCAATAACAGCATTACCATTACAAGGAACATGATAAACGCAGGTCCTCATCACCTTTACCACGGAAGCCATGGTTCTATGACATCCTTCTCCCTTCCGGGTGGCAGTTATACAACAACAGACTTCATGAACCAGACAAATATCTCCGGTGGTGGCCTCCCTGCTATCTGGAACTCAATCTCATGCGAAATCGGACACCTTGATTACGCCTATGACTGTATGGGTGACGCATGGAACAACTCCCCCAACGGCGGTGGTTTCGGCGCTTTCAACGCCAGGTACGGATGGGGAGATCGAGATAACCCCGGTTACGGTCTCAGTGAGATTCTCTCAAGGTACTTCTACGATGTAATGTGGAACGATGACCTTTACAACCTTGGGGTGGCTCACCTGATGGGTAACGACGAAATGTGTCCCCCATCGGAAGAGTATACTGACTGGTGCGTAAAGGAATACAATCTTTTCGGCGAACCTGAACTGCCCATGTGGTTCGTTGACGCTCCGAACCTTACCGCTTCCCATCCGAGCAGCATCTCTGAAGCAACGACTTTTTCTGTAACAGTAACATCCGGCGGTTCCCCCGTTAGCGGCGCCAGGGTTTGCCTTCTGAAGGGTAACTGGCAGACCGGTGACATTTACGTGGTTCATACAACGAACGGAAGTGGAATAGCTTCTTTTTACGTCAATCCATCATCAACCGGTACTATATCCGTCGTAGCCTGGGCAAGGGATCATGTATCCTATCAGGGAACCATCAGTGTTACCGGTACCGGTTTTGTGGGAGAAGGAATTCATAATTGCATCAACGGTATAGATGCCGTATACCCCAGTCCTGCAATGAGCATCGCTACAATACCCTTCAGCCTTGCTTCCGCAGGTACCGCGAGGGTTGATGTCTACGATGTAACAGGCAGAATTATCGTGAGCCTGGCAGCCGAAGAGATGACCGCCGGCCAGCACAGCCTTGTCTGGAATCTTGAAGATGCAGACGGTGCGGCTATTCCTTCAGGTGTATACCACATCAGGATTGTAGCCGCCGACTGGACAGGCATAACCAACCTTGTCGTAGCCAGATAAATTCTGCGAAAAGCGGAGAGGAAAAGGCGGGATTTCTCCGCCTTTTCCTTTATTACTTCAGAATATGTGATACTTATCTGGTTCATCCATCGATCCATGACAGGCTATCCACCTCGTACTTCAACGGTAAGAACATTTGATTTCCATGGATAGAGTATCCATTGAATCCTGTGGGTTCCCGGTTCATCAAATGTGTACGAGGTAATGTCGTAGTTGTAATCCACCGCCGGACTCTGGAGAACGGCTCCGTCGTATATCTCGGGAATGAAGGTATTATCCCATCCCGGTTCCGGCTCAGTCATCAACACTCCGTCAATGTACTCGCCGTAAACATATTTTGGGCCCATTACATAGACCTCTACCCCCGGTTCCGTTGCTTCCATGACATGAATTATTCTGATTTCTTCACCCACAGCAGCAGTATCGGTGGATGTCATTATCGTAATGCGCTGCCCGTCAATTAATTTACCTTTGTCTTCATATAAGGGATATCTCAGAGCAACGATCACATCTTCCTCGGGAGCATCTTCTATCGTGTTTCCAATGCGGATGTAAAGACCGGGCCAGTGCTGAAGATGTACGGGTATGCTGTTTTCGGCTGCTGAGTTATCATAACTGACTGCTCCAAAAAGAATACCGAACAATGTTAAAGACAATATCAATACAAATGGAAGTGTCATCTCACTGTTTCCTCTCTTTTCGCCAGGCCATGAATTCACCGTAGGACGCGACGGTTCTGAAACCGAGTTTTTCATAACATGAAATTGCCGCAGAATTATCGGATCTGACGTTCAGCCCAATATGATCAACGGTTTCCAGCAATGACCGACAGACCATTGCAGTCACGGCGGTTCCGAATCCACTGCCTCTATACTCAGGGTGGGTGGCTATATTGCCAAGCGTTCCAACGCGGTATTCGGGAGAATAGACATGTATGCCGCCGGCGCTTACGATATTTCCATCACGTCTGATACAGAAGTACTTCCCGGTTTCAAGCATCCTTGGATCGAACCAGTTTCTTGGATAACTTTTGCTGTAAAAATCAAGAAGTTCCTCCAGGTCACTCCTCTTCAGCTGAACAACATCCAGGCAATCGTTATCGGAAATAGCTTCTCTGTCCAAAAGAGCCATTCGGCAGTATCTTCTGTGGGTTTCCAGATCATGGGAATTCTCAAGGGCGTCTTCCAGACCGGGACTGAGATGACAGTAGACAGGATCGGGAAGCAGGTGCGCAATTGATGCCAGCAATTCCCTTTCCGGAGAGATATCCCCGGACATGACTATCAGCGTTGGAAGTTTCATGCCCGTATACAGAAGAGCGATAGAATCAATCTTTCCGCAGTTTCTGCGGCCGAACCAGCATGTACAGGGCCAGAAGAAATCGTCGAGATCACCAATGGCGTAGATATTAAGGAAGGTGTTTCTCCGAAGGAATACTTCTAATTCCTGCGGGTCATGAAGAAATTCAAAATTCATGTAATCTCCCCGAAAAGAAACATTTGATTTGGAAATTATACGCAATTCGTATAATATGAACATAAGGACAGATCCGTGGGGGGATTTAATCTCCTATAAAGTTTCATTCCTGTTTCCGCAAAGGAGAATAAGATGACCGATTTCATCAGGTATGCTCTTATCGCTGTACTTCTGTACGGCACCGCCCTATCATCTTCTCCACCCCTCGGTGATTTCATCCACCCCGATTGCGGGATTATGGAATCTCTCGTGCATACTAACAATGAATACTTCGATAACGCGATCGAAGCAGCGCTTGACAGGCTGACCGAAATGGGTAGTGAAAACATCATTGTCTGCAGTTGCCAAAGGATTGAAGCACCTCTTGGAGGCTATCTTATCGATGGCCTGTTCGATCTGGAAATAGAGAGTGAGAATTTCTCTACATTCCGGATTGGGATCGAGGACGGTGAACCTGTCCCTTTCTTCGTGTTCATTGCCAGGGGGATGGACCATAACAGTAATGTTATATGGCATCCTGCACCCGGACCGGATTACGTACCCGAAGAGGATCAGGTAATACCGGAAAGCTTTTTTACATATGAGTTTCTGATTGACAGGAATGATTTCGAAAACCTTGAAAATGAATTCCCTCGCCCTGAAACTATAAACCCCGGAGAATAGAAGGCAGCTATGAAAAACAGCTTTAAATCGCTGACAGTGGTTACCGTTCTGGTTTCAATCATAACGGTCATTTCAGGATGCGGTACAGATGCTGATTCTGATATCCCTGTAGATATTTCAGATTCAGTAGCAGTGGATACACTCATAATTGCGATCACCGATACCATAGGGGTTGAAATGGGCGACAGCTCTTACGTTTTCGGTATGCTGATGGAAGTCGCACACGGATCCGGTGGAGAAATCATAGCGCTGGACATAAACAGGGCATGTCTTTCGATCTACTCTCCCGAGGGCTCCTTCATCGGTTACATCGGCTCACCCGGTCCGGGGCCGGGGGAATTCCTTATACCTATCGATTTTGCTGTAATGGCTGATGGAGGAATCGCGGTTAGCGATGCCGTTGCCCGGAACATTTCCTTCTTCGATGCAGAAGGTACATTCCAGGAGATTCTTGACGGTTTCTTCCCGACTCCCCCCTTGTCCATTGAGGGCTGCCCTGACGGAGGTTTTGTCGGACAGAGCATGTCAATGGTTATGACCGGAGAGACTTTGGATGCATCATTACAGCTGTGCAAATACACCGATAGCACTGAAGCCGATGTAACTTACTTCTCCAAGCCGATGGAAATGGACTTCTCGGGCGGGGACCAGGCTAGTCT
>JAUVUL010000315.1 GCA_030600975.1 Candidatus Aegiribacteria sp. | reverse complement strand
TTATGCCTCTATTCAGGGACGCAGATACGGTATCTGCGTCCCTGAATAGAGGCATAATTATACCCCCTCAGTATGTCACCGTAGTTTGTATAAAAACCAAGAAGTTCTTCCATGGTCTCTACTTCACCCCATAGCAGCCTGTGAGGTATTGGACCGCCAAGAAAGAAATTCTGCGCATCCGGCCCCCAGCTTGTTCCTCCCGCAAGTCTTGTGGCGAATGTCACTCTCTGAGACACCCATAGGTAATTTCTGAGATCAAACAGGAGTGTACTGTAACTTGCTGATCCTGAGATAGATGGAGCGTATTCACCTACGACGCTGAACCTGCTTCCAACTCTTGGACCCACACTTCCCCAAAGGGCATTGTCAAAGACCACTCCGGCCTGAATAGAAAGGATATCCTCATCAAGATCTGCAGTTGAATTCCAGGTTCCCGTTCGGCTTAAATGTCTGTACTCCAGTGAACCGTTGATCCTGAATGATGGACTGAACGGATACCTTACCATAGTAAATCCGCCCATATCAACGTCTCTAACCTCTTCATAATGGCCATCGGAAAACTTAAACAGATGCCTGTATGATTGCCGCATAAGACCGAAGACGAAATCGGTACGATGGGGAAGATAACCATAGAAAACAGCCACATCCGCATCACTGAGACTCCCTCCATTCAGGTTCGAATTCACTATGATCTGATGGTGCGCAAGAATGTCGCTGAGAATGAACTGGAAGTATCCGGAAATACCTAGATATGAGTCATATTCTGCCAAGGCACTGGCGTAATCTATAGTCAGTCGTGGTGTGTAGGGGGAAATGCTGCACTGGAACTCATCCTCGCTGTATTGAACGGGCATATCATCTGACGGAGCAGCTTCATGAATAAGCTCAGATGAAGCTGTCAGCTTCTGAGATCCTGGACGACCGTGTTGTTCTGATGTCTCCGTTGAGTCAGCGATTGGATAATATTCACGAATGGGTCCGCTTTCCATTCCAGCAGCAGCTATATGAAAGGTTCCGTGTTCACATGTTATCACCCGTCTGTCTGTAATGTCGTATGCAAGAAAAACCCCGGATCCGCTCCAGTCACTGGATACGAAAGTCAGTATAGCGGAGGATCCAGCCCAGGAGGGGGAATCGATGGTTCGGTAAAGGGCTGTAAGGCGGACAATCTCACCGGTTCCATCCTGAAGCAGGTAAAGGTCAGGGAATCCGCTCATGTCAGACAGGAAGAGGATACCATCCGGAACGCTGATGGGATATCTGATCTCAGAAGAATCAGCCAGTAAAGTAACGGATTCGCCTTCTAGAGTGTATTCAATTATTCTCATCTCTCCACTGACCGATTCAGCAGCACAAAGGATTCTGTCATCGATCCAGGAAAGATCTCGTTCCCCTGATATATCGTCGTTGATCTGTGATAATTCCTGTTCCAGAATATCCCATACGTAGATATTAAGCTGACCACTGTCCATACCTGCAAATCCGATATACCGGCCACAGGAAGACCAGGCAGGATCGCGGATCAGATCCAGCTCAAAGGGGAGGTTTTCCTTCTTTCCATCAGAACAGATAATAAGCTGATCTCCGGAAACATACTGCACAGCTATTACTATGGAATCAGCAGTTGGGGAAAAACTGCAAATCCGATATATGGGTGATATCAAAATATCAGAGATTCCTCCGGATACAAACGGTCTGTCTTCTACCTCACCCGTCAGGGCTGATCTGATGATTACTGCCAAATGTGCGTGATGATATTCAACACCGGCAATAAGCCTTCCATCACTTGATATTATGGAATTGATCTGTACTATTCTTTCATTATTCCTGTAAATGGCGTTTGCAATATCACTGGGACTCTCGCCGCAGGCCAGCTCGGACCAGTATGTTTCCCGGGCCCATTCCAGGAATTTTTCACTGAATTGAGCACTGGACATGCCGAATACTGCATTGAAGGGGTCTCCAGATCTTCGCTGTCCATCGGAAGAACTACTCGATTCCGTGCTTGAATCATAATTACCTCTACCACGGGTGTTTATACGCTGAACGAATTCCCTGTACTTCTCTCTGCCATACCTTTCGTTCATAAAATGGTAGATTGCCTGTCCTTCGCGGTAAACAAGATAATCCCTTCTTCTGGATAGAGCATTAATGGATACAATCTGATTGGAAATGACCATATCTCTGAATTCAGCTTCTGAAGCCGCATCCCAGCCGAGGGATGTGTATTCTGCAAGACCCTCCATCATCCAGAGAGGTGTACCTCCGGTAATGATGTTAAGCAGGGAACGCTTGTAAAGCATGTCGAAGATGAAAGCATGGTTAAGTTCATGGGCTATTACATGGCGAAACTCTGACCAGTAACCTGTAAAGGGCACTACTACTCTGCCTTTGTAGAATTCAGTGAATCCTCCAACTGCCTGTGATATCTCGTAGGGATTGATATCAGTCTGTCTGAAATCGCCAGGGGAAATGTAGAGTACGATAGGTATCGGTTCCTCCGGCATGTAATTGAACTCCTCGGAAAGCTTAAGAAGCTCTCTTTCTGTATGTACAAGAAGAGTCTCCGCCGGTATTTCACCACCCTGAGGAAAATAGATGGTGAAATGCCTGCCGTGGATCTCCCACCATTCCTGTTCCCCTACCTGGACTTTGTTGCGTCCATAGGAAGTTGCAAAACAGATCGTGAATAAAACAGGAAGTAAAAGTATCAATGCCTTTTTCATTTAACCTCCAGATAACACTGTTCAGGCATTCGTAGTTCGACTATACTGCTAGGGTTCCCGTTCGAACAGGAGTTACAATGCGAATATACACAATTGCCATAATTCCGTTTATGATCGCTCTTATTACACTGACATCCTGTGATGAGCCCGATTCCTACAGTGCTATTTCAGATAACACGAAGAGTGAACTCCGCGAATGGGCAGGAATCCTCGCGAGGCACTGGGCTCTGCCACCCGGTGACAGTCTTCGCCCCGAGAAGCCTGAAGATAGTGAATTACTCTCTCTGATACGGTCATGCGATTCGAATCCGGAAGCCTGGGCTTACCTTCATAGCTGTATAACCGACACTATCGCAATTCTTGAACCTCCGTCTCCATCATGTCAATATTAGATTAGAGCACATGGGGTCAGCACATGGGGTCGGATCTTGAATTTTGGCATTTAATTTGTTACAGCATTAACGAATGCCAAAATTCAAGATCCGACCCCATCGACGACCCCATCGAACCCGGCCCCTAGCGGACGCGGGTTACTACTCTGGAAATATCCTTGAAGACTATCAAGAGGAAGATCATCAGGATGATTATCATGCCGGTCTGCTGGATTATCTGAACATTCTTCTTTGAAATGGGTTTTCCCCTGATACCCTCTATGACGAGGATGACAACGTGTCCCCCGTCAAGGATCGGAATCGGAAGAAGATTGAATATCATTATCGCCATGGATATACAATCTTCTTCCGATTC
>JAUVUL010000142.1 GCA_030600975.1 Candidatus Aegiribacteria sp. | reverse complement strand
GTGTTACCAGCATCATTTGCAGGTGTTCGACGAGCTCCGGGTCCTTTGAGTGAAAGTCGGGTCTGCCAGGGGGTTCCTTGCCGCCGCCGGATTTGTTCTTGGGGGTAAGGGGCAGGCAGGGGGTACAGGTGACCCTTGCCTACGGAAACAGGATAATGCAGTTCCCGCAGGGTGTTTTTGCTATATCCCTTGCCACCGCGCTGTTGCCCACCCTCAGCAGACAGACCGCCCGGGGCAAACTGGAGGATGCCGGAAAAACCCTTGGCAGAGCAACACTTGCCCTTGCAGCCCTGATGGTACCGGCTACACTCTGCATGATCTTTCTCGCAAGGCCGGTAGTTCAGGTTCTGCTCGCGAGGGGAGCTTTCACAGCCGAGTCCACATTACTTACCAGCTCTGCCCTTATCTACTATTCAGCCGGGCTGCTATTCTATGGAGCCGTTAAGATCACCGTCCCGGTATTCTATGCAATGAAAGATACAAAAACCCCGGTGAAGATTGCGATCAGCTGCATGGGACTTAACATTGTACTCAACTTCGTCTTTACACTGCTGTTTATCAGAACCGGATTTGCGCAGCCCCTTGCGGGTCTTGCGCTGGCGACAAGCGTTTCTGCACTTGTGAATTTCTTCCTCCTGAGGATTACACTGAGAAGGAAAATAGGAGCAGTCGTACAATCGTCTACTACCGCATGGCTCTCGATGATCCCCGCCGCTGTTATTTCATTCGTGTTGCTTCTGGCGGTTTCACCGTGGGTGTCATCAACCGCATCGGCTTCAACTTTTCGCGGTATCCTTGCAATCCTCGGAGTCTCCATTGCAGCTATTGTATCATTTCTGATCGTTTTCGCCCTTGCAGGAGGGAAGGGTGCCAGGTCGGTATTCTCGCTGGCATTCAGACGTGGCAGTATCAAGAAGTCTTAGGGAATCGATAATCCGTGCACCGGCTCTTCCCGGTGTCTACAGCTTCCTGAACAAAGACGGCACTGTCCTGTATATCGGTAAAGCAAAGAATCTGATAAACAGGCTGAAAGGACATCTTTCCAACACCGGCGATGCCCGTCACGAACTACTCCTTGAAAAATCGGTTTCAGTCGAATGGACAATTACCAGAACCGAAGTTGAAGCCCTCGTTCTCGAAGCGGAACTTATAAGGATCAGGAAACCACCGCTGAACGTCCGCCTCAGAACTTCAGGAAGATACCCGTACCTTGAAATCACTGTCGATGAGACATATCCCAGGCTTCTGATAACAAGGGAGCGTAGCAATCCAAAAGAACGGCCCAGGTTCGGCCCCTATCCCGATTCAAGGAATCTCAGAAAGCTTGTGGAATTCCTCCTGGATACCTGCCCTTTGAGACGATGTACCGGAACAGAACCGAAGTCCGCAGCAAGATCATGCCTTATGGGGCAGATGGGACGATGTCCGGCCCCATGTATCGGAGGAATGAACCCTGATGAATACCGGGAAAATGTACAGGAAGTATTGAGGATTCTGCGCGGTGACTGGGATCGGGCAAAAAACCGTCTGGAACAGATGATGCAGAGCGCTTCGCAGGATATGGAGTATGAAGAGGCGGGGAGGTTTCGCGACCTGCTCTCCCGTCTCGGGAGTTTCGGATGGCCGGCCCCTGAGAGCATCAAGGACAGGATCAACAGAGACGTAGCGGCTGTAAAAGAGAACTGGGGAGTCATTATGAGGGTTCGGGGAGGCAGGTTCACCTGTGTTGTGAGAATACCTTTCGATGGAAGATGGAAACTCGCCACATTGTCCGAGCGGCTTTCAGTTCTCCTGAAATCGTACTATTCCCAGACTGGTGACATACCCAGAGAGATCATTGTCCAGGAAATGCCCGATGACGAGTCGTCTCTTATCGAATGGCTCTCCAGCAAACGCAATAGCTCTGTGGGAATAACCGTCCCGAAAAGGGGCGGAAACCGTGAGTTGCTTGAATTGGCGCAGAAGAACCTCGATCAGTTCCTTGTCAGATTGAGCTGGAAGTATCCTTCAGGTGGAAAAGAAAAGGTGGAGGCAGCCCTTGAAAGCCTGGCGGATATTTTCAGCCTTGAGGAACCACCTGTCTGGATAATATGTCTTGATGCCTCAACAATTCAGGGATCATGGCCGGTAGCGGCAATTGTAAGCTTCAGGGATGGGTATCCGGACAAGTCTGGATACAGACGGTTCTCGATGCCGGATGAAATCAGCAGAAACGACCCCGCCATGATAGCGTCAGCGGTTAAGCGATACCTCTCGTCACTTGAGGATGAGTACCCCGATATCTTTCTGATAGATGGAGGGATTACGCAGCTGAGAGCGGCTGTTAGCGCAGCTGGTGAGGTATGGTCAGAAAGAATCCGCTTCGTATCGATCGCAAAAAGGGAAGAATTGCTCCTTTGCGGGATTTCCGAAAGAGAGATAAGGCTCCCGATGGATTCAACTCCATTGACGTTTCTGAGAAGCGTGAGGGATGAAGCCCACAGGTTCGTTCTTCATTACCATCAGCAGAAGAGATCCAGGGGAAGTTTGAGATCCGTACTTGACGATATTCCCGGCATAGGTTCCGCAACAAGGATCAGGCTGCTGACACACTTCGGCAGTGCTGACAGAATAGCTGCTGCAACCATTGAAGAAATAATGGAAATCCCCGGAATAGGGAGGAGAAGGGCTATTCAGATAAACGATCACTTCAAAAGGGAAAATAAATCCCGCTGATCCCTTAAACTGCAGTAGAATGAGCATCATAGTTGAAGAAGTACTGTTATATGTTCTCCATCCAGAGACTATTCCGTCTGGCAGATCTTATGAAATCGCATCTTTCGGAGTAACGCTCAGATATCTCCATATGATTACGCCTGAGACTGTCATTCTCGAAACAGAATTCAAGAATCAATGAGGCATTCGCTTCGTTCCAGAGATCAGGGATCTGACCCCGTTTCTGTCTAACCAGAGCCATATAGTCCCATGCCGCTTCCTGAGTTGCCCTGGGGCCGTAATAATTCGACAGCCACAGGACAATGAGCCTTTCCCAGAGCATCCGCTCGTTATCAGGACATCGCCTTACGCCTTCCTGCAGTAGTTCTAAACCCTCTTCAGGATGCCCCAGGTTGATGGTGAGATGATAACCTCCGTCTATATACGCCTCCGCAAAGGTTGGATCCAGCTTTATTATGAGCCAGAGCTGAGGGAGGTAATCGGTAGCGGTCATCCATTCATTTCCCTGGTACATCCATATATGGTGGTAGCGATCGAGCTGGAGCCAGAGAAGATCGGCAAGAATGCAACCTATTTCACCTGCGCCGGCTCCAACCGCTTCGGAAGCTGCTTCGTTCTTCCATGCAGTTTCACCTGCAATTCTGCCTGAAACAACTGCTATTAACAGAAAGACAACAGCAAGCGCATATAAAAAATACCTGTTTTTCATTGGTGCTTTCTTCGGTACCCTGATACGAATAGTATGACTGCGGCCAGAACAAGGAGTATCAGGCTGTCCCTGAGCATCTTACCCCATATGAAGCTGGCTGCCCATGGTTGGTTGAAAAACCACCCGGTACCATGATTTCTTTGACCTGCATCATGGACATGTCTGTTACTTCCGGATATCTCTGAAACATCGATCTCATGGGATTCCTCATGTACCGAACCCGGTTCGGCAGTTTCCGCTTCATGTTCATGATCTGACTCAACATGTTCAGCATCTTCATGCTCGCACTCATCAAGCTCATCGTGATGATCCGTTCCCAGGTGTTCAGGAGGGGCGACTTCCTCTATGTCGTAGTCAGCTTTGCACGCCAGTGACAGCAAAACAGCTGAAATAAGAATTACTACGGTCAGTTTCATTTCAGATCCCTGCTTCTGAAGACCGCCAGAGCAACTGAAAGCATGAAAGCCATGTAGGCCAGTCCATAGAGTGCTGCAAGAAAGAAGTACAAACCAGGGATATCCATTCCATGGGCGATTGGATCCTTGATGTGGAATACATCCATATGGGGTAGAAATAGCCTCAGTGTTCGCATGAGACCGGGGGCCTGTGGAAACAGTTTGATGAATCCGGAAACAGACATCTGTGATACTATGAACAGAAGAGTGGTAAGAGGCGCGTTAAGCGGGGGAGATGTCCAGAAACTGAAAAAGAAGACAACTGCCAGAAGGAACCATCCTTCTACCAGCAGAAGACCCGTAGCGGGTAACATGTCAGCTGGAACAGCATGCCCGTTCATTATCAGTATTATCATAAGTCCGATGCAGCCCACAAGCATTGCGGCGGCTTCAACGATGGCAGCCCCCACGAATCTCCCCATAAGGTACTGGCTGCGGGATAGAGGTACCGCAATTATCGGCATAACGGTTTTCTGCTCCCTGTCCCTGGGATAGATATTGGATGCAAGTCCTATTGCCAGCAGGAGGGCTCCTATCTCAAGACCGAAGAGACCGAAATCGAGTATGAACCTGCCTTCGTTAGAAACGCCGAAACCGGGTATCTGACCGATACCGAAAAGGGCAATGAGGATTACGATGCTGATGCCCCAGATAGTTCTTCTTCTGAGAAGATTCCTCAGTGTCATCAGAGCGAAAGTCATTACGGGTTTCATATGCCACCTCCACCGGTGGCGGATAGGAAGACTTCCTCAAGGCTTCTGTAAAGTGGATTCACAGAGATAATGCTGTATCCTTGACCTCTCAGGTCATCAATGCTTTTCTGAAGACCTGCAGCTTCAACCTCAAGTTCCTCCGGTTCATCATCTGATACTCTGTATATGATCCTGTAATGATCCTCAGTACGCATAAGGTCATCAAGTCTGCCTTCGACAACCTTTTTTCCTTTCGACAGGATGACCGCCCGATCACATATGGTTTCAACTTCTGACAGGAGGTGAGATGAGAAGAAAACCGATGCACCTCTCTGTCGTTCTGCGAGGATAATGTCACGGAATTCTTTTCTGGCTGCGGGATCCAGTCCCACAGTGGGCTCATCCATAATCAAAAGTTCAGGTTCTGACTGAAGGGCGAGCGCGAGGCTCACACGTTGCCTCATCCCCTTCGAAAAACTCCTTATTCTGACGTTTTCCCATTTTGCAAGACCTACTCTGTCAAGAATTGCAAGCATCCGTTCCCGGCTCATATCAAGCCTGCGCATCGAGGAGAACATCTGCATGAACTCAAGCGGCGTGAACGTATCATCGTAATCCGGATTCTCAGGAACGTAACCTATCCTTTTTCTCACTTGCAGTGATGCAGGATGCAATCCCCAGAGAGTAACCTTACCGTTCGAGGGTTTCAGAAGCCCCAGTATACATTTAATGGTTGTAGTTTTCCCGGCCCCGTTAGGACCAAGGAATCCAAGTATTTCTCCATGGGATAATTGAAAACTGATCGAGTCTACTGCCTTGAAACTTGATAGACCAAGTTTTTTTCTGAAAGATTTCTCAAGTTCGTTAACCTGAAGTGGAAATTTCTCCATAAACCCCGCCTTTCATGTATTTAACAATATGAAACAACACGTTTTCTGACCAGTCCCGGGATGAGTAAGAACAATTAGCATGAAAACTGATAAAGGATTATATTTGTTAAAATTAACAGGTTACTTATCAAAACTACCAGATCCATGAATTCTGGATTCAAACAAACTCATTTCTTGATGACAGGTTATCAAATGAAAGGCTGAAAACATGCTTGTACCTCCACATGGTGGAAGACTTACCGACCAGCAGCACGAAGGTCATGAAGCTGAAGAGATCATTGATCAGGTAAGAGACGGGAAACTCCTGACCCTCAACGCACGGGAAAAGAATGACCTGGAAATGATTGGAAACGGAGCCATGAGCCCTCTTGAGGGTTTCATGTCCAGGGC
>JAUVUL010000007.1 GCA_030600975.1 Candidatus Aegiribacteria sp. | reverse complement strand
TTCCCAACGGTGATGGACCGGTGGAACTGGAACCGCCGCAGCCCCAGAAGGCAATTGTTCCGGTAAGAACAGCAATCAGTATAAGCCATTTTATTTTCATAACACCCTCCTGTTCGATAGTATATAATTATGTATTGTTATTATTATTTTCATCTTTAAATTCTGAGCTAGAATAGATTACTGAATTAATGATAATATTGTCAAGTGTTTCTTCAAAAGCGAGGGGCGAGAAACGGAAGTTACAACATGGGATCCTTTGAATCCACTTTTCCTCCTGTTATATGAGCTGCCTCTCTGCACCCCCCGTCGCAGTCAAGTTTGAGATTGCAGTCATTGCATTCAACCGGGAGATACTTTCTCATTCTGAAGGTTGTCCAATATTCGTTATTCTTCAGACTTTTCCAGTTCAGAAAATGATCGAGCCTTTTCTCCGAGTGGTTGCATACCCTGACATAACCTGATGGTCCGATAACAAAGAACCCCGGGCGGCCGAGCATCTGGTGCCTGCTTCAAGTGTTTTCAACTCAACCTTATTGAGAACACAGAGGGGTATCTCAGTTCCGAGATTGCCGTACCTTCCGGCTCTTGTAAGAACGTCGTCAGCTATTGAAAGCATTTCAAGAACCTGGTTTTCGCTGAGATCCAATCGGGAGGTATCCTGAAGCCCGCGGCCTCCCGGAAGGAATCTGTTCATCAGCAGCTGGCCGGCTCCAGCAAGCAAAGCCGCTGAAAGCGTTTCCCTCAGTTCATGAAGGTTCAGGGCAGTAACGGTACTGTTTACTGTGCTGGAAATTCCCATACCCGAAGCCTGTCTGAAAATCTTCAGCACCATGTCGGCATGGTCGTATCCCGTATGCTTCTCATAGGTCGAAAGGCCTGGAAGACTGAGACTCAACCGGATATTCAGACGAGCCAGAATTTCAAGAACTTCAATGTTCACCGGATAACCGTTTGACAGAAGGTAGATCTCCGGATGAACTTCACAGGTTGTGAGCGATCCATCAACCGTTTCGGTTTTGTCTACGGTCAGAGACGACGCGTATTCTAACAGTTCAAGGCAATCATCTCTTAATAGAGCTTCCCCACCGGTGAAAGCCAGGCTCGATACTCCGCATCTGCACAGCTCATCCAGTACGGATTTCCACTGCGACGTATCAAGTTCCTGAAGCGCTTCGAATCCACTGTCCTCCGAAAACCAGGGACATGAACAGAAAATGCAGTTGTGATTGCAGCGGTAGGTCAGTTCAAGTACAGCAGTTGACGGGAGAAAGGATTTCGATCTGATTATCATCAGTTATCAGAAGCGCCAAGCAGTTGCCTTATTCTGTCAGAACAATCCAGAAGAGGGTACTGTGATTCATTGAAAGTGAGGTAGTACAGGTTCCCCTGAAGAAACGATTCCAGAATTCTGAGATCGTGAATGGATATGCTGTTAACTGTTTCAGCGGTATCAGTTGAAGCTACCCTTAGGAGAAGCGTTGGCTCTTCATCAGAGGATTCGGAACAGAAATCACAGAACAGGATTTCATCAAGGGTTATGTCGAACTCGGTGTACTCATTAATGGATTCCACCATTCTTCTGCATGCCTGCAGTTCCCATTCTATGAAACCGGTCTGGAGATCGCTGTAGATGGTTTTCTCGCCGCATACCGGGCAGATATACTCCGCAACAAGCGGGTAAGCCATTGCTTGGTAGCACATAGCCCCCATTACAGGATCCGGCGGTTCCTCCCTCTCAAGCCTTGCCAGAAGAATGTTTATCTGATCCATTGTAAGTGATCTGAATGTGATTCTGTCAAAAACTCTGCTTACAAGGTGGGATTTTTCAGCACCGTCATTCCTCAATCTGCTGAAACCGTACACACCCGATGTCGCAAGTAAAGCAACTGCTGCCAATATATACCACATACATTCTCCTTTTGACCTTCCCGATAACCTGAATAAGTTCCAATAAGAAGATGTCTGGAGAAGTCTTTCAAGTCAATCACTCTTCGCAACCATATTCTAAAGATAACAGGGGTATTTGCTTGACTTCGCAATTCCCGGGCTTGTAGTGTAGCCATGTTCAGATTGAAGACATTCTCTAAAGGAGGAATAATGAAAAAAATTGCAGCAATTCTTTTAATAACAGGGCTTCTTCTTCTGGCTTGTGGAGGTGGAGAAGATACTGCTTCACAGTCTGACGAGACGGATTCTCAGGTAATTACTGAAGAGCAGGATGATACCGTCGAAGAAACACCTGTTGAAACTGCTCCGCCACCTCTCTATCCTGAGGGTACTGTTGATCCATCTATGATTACTGCCGATACACCGGTCAACGTGGTAGCACTTTACGAATCTTATTTCGTCTGGGACGGAAAGAAAGTTACTCTTGAGGGTTATCCCCGTATCTCCTACATCGACACCATGATCGTAGAAGACGTACTTGAGCTTGTGGCTGAGCCCGGTGACAGAGAAACTCTTGCTACAATTTCCTTTACGGATTTCCCGGGTATTACGGTTAGAAGTGATCAGCTTGTCACAGTATCAGGTACCGTGGAGTACTACTGGACCGGTGACCTTAAACTTGTTGATGGCGTGATTATTGAAGATGCTCCTCCGGCACAGCCGGGGATAGTTACCAGCCCTTACGTCTACGATGGAGAAACTCCCATACTGGTCAGTGAGTTCTTCGATATGTTCAATGTCTGGACAGGTAAAGAGATTATCGTAGATGGCCACTATCATTCCACGACTACATCAACTACTTCCTACGGAGTAACTGTAAGAGTGGATTTAAGCGATCCGAATGATACTTATTCGAAATATGTAGCCTGCGAGATGGCAGAAGAAATTACTGAGGGAACAGATTCATTAATGCTTGCCAACCGCTCTGGAACACAAATACGCGGAATTGTTGCAGGAGAATCCTTCAATATGGTCGGTCTCGAGAACTGCCAGCTGGTCAACAGGTAACAGAATATCACATGATCCAATCCTGATACCGAAGAACTCATAAGGACGCTGCCCTGACAGATGACGATGCCAGGGCAGCTATTTCTCAGCTCTACTTCTGTTTCGCAGCAGTAAGGCTGAATCTGACATTAGCGGGGAGGTGTACCGCTTGTCAGTATTGTTAATGATAAATCAGTGGTTCTCGGATGATACATGAAGATGCGATTCATCATTGAGCACCCTTGAAGCCCTCGCCAGGGAAGCTATCGTCAAACGATTTAGATCGATCCGGACATTTTCATTTCAAAGAAATCCAGGTCTGCTTGTTATCGAGAGGAGGAGAGTTTTTCCAATCGATTCAGCAGCCTACGACATCTCCTCTGACGAGGTTGTTTCCAATGTATTTAGTCTCCCGCACTTGTTGAAGTTCCCGGGCAAAGGTTCTGTTCAGAATTTGACTATTGAAAGGCAATCATTTTCCCAGTTTCATTCCATCATAAATGCTTCTTGTCTGTATACTGGTTTCGAATATGTTTACTTGAGAATGTATACACTGGAGGTGGAATTTGAAGAAAATGCGTAAGTCAGGCGCGGCGCGGAAATCTCGTAGCAGTTCCGGGAGCAGCATCTTTTCCGGGAGATCATCAGCAAGAAAAAAGAAAACGCCTCGAAGAGAGAATGCCTTCTTTTCAAAGAAACGTGCTAAGAGCGCTTCCAAGGGGAAATCAGAAAAATCTTACCGAGCGGAGAAAGAGAAGGAACGCTTCGTAAAACCACCACACGATCCCGGACCCAAGATCCGCGGAGAAGGTGTGGAAGTAGTAGAGGAATATTCAGTAGAGGAAGGTGGAGAAGACGTACAGCAGGCTCTTCAGAACACTGGATGTGGTTGCTGTGGTTCAATAACAGGTTTTTTCTGGCTCCTGGCTATTGGCGGCTTTGCAGTAGTGATCATTCTTATACTCAAATGCGGAGGCTGCTGACCCTTCCCGAGTAACTGCAAATGCTTAATTCACAGTTGCAGTTGTAACACCTTGCGAAGAGGATGATATGAACCCTTCACTGCTCGCTACAAACCTGAGTTACTCCTACGGTAACCTGGAGGCTGTCAGAGGTATCAGCTTTCATCTGAATCCAGGTGAAATACTGGGCTTTCTGGGTCCTAACGGCGCCGGGAAATCCACAACCATAAAAATGATTACCGGTCTGCTTACTCCGGATACCGGCTCAATTCATTTACTGGGTATGGAAATGTCCCTTGATAATCCAGAAGTGCAGGCCAGGATAGGAGTCTGCTTCGAGGAAAAGAATCTCTACCTGAACATGACGGGAAGGGAGAATCTCAAGTTCTTTTCCAGGCTCTTCGGTCTAAAGAATTTTGACGCGGATGACCTTCTCAAAAAAGTGGATCTTGCTAACAGAGCCGACGACAGGGTGAGCAAATATTCAAAGGGTATGCGCCAGAGGCTTATGATGGCCAGGGCTATCATTAATCGTCCGGATGTGCTTTTCCTTGACGAGCCCACTAACGGCCTCGATCCGGTATCCAGCCGGACCCTTCGCAATATGATCAGGGAACAGGCGGAGCGGGGAGCCGCTGTTCTCCTCACTACACACGACATGTGGGAGGCTGATGAACTCTCGGACAGGGTTGCATTCCTGAACGAGGGTAAACTGTACGTAGTGGATACTCCCGACAATCTGAAGATGAAATATGGAAAAAGATCAGTGAAGGTCCGCCTTGGAAGCGACAGCCATGTTCGTGAGGAGACCATTGAACTTGCAGCAGCAGATGCAGGCGATAGAATCAAGGAACTGATTAATTCAGATAATGTCATGACCATACATACGGAAGAGGCAACTCTTGAAGATATTTTCATAGAGATCACAGGCAGGGGACTGGACGTGTGAGAAGCGTATCGTCCAGGCTGGCAATTACTGTGGCCATAGTTCTCAAGGATCTCCGGGAGTTTTCCCGAGACCGCCTCTGGATGATTCTTACACCAATATCACTGATTTTTATGATTGTGATTTTCCTTATTCTTCCTGATACCGTGAGCGAGACGATTACACTGGGCGTATATCCATCATACCTTGCGGAATCCTTTTCTACGCTGATTGACCGTGAAGAAGGTGAATTCCAGGGGCTTGAGATAATCGGCTTTGCAGATGAAGATCAACTTGCGGATGCGGTTCTGTGGGGTTCGGGGGAAATATTAATAGGCATTGCTCTTCCTGCGGATTTCACTGAATCCCTCCTGTCGGGCTCCGGAGATAGCGTTTCGGTATATGTATCCGAATCAGTCCCGCAAGAGATGCGACGTGCTCTCTCCAGCGGTGTCCGGGAAATCGCGTATGCGGTTCAGGCTGTTTACGCGGGAAGGAATCCCCTGAGCACACTGCCGGTTGCTCTCCCCCATCTGCAAGCAAGAATTCTCGGCGAAGACATGGCCGGCAGGCAGGTTCCCCTCCGCGATAGGATAAGGCCTATACTGGTCATATTGATACTTCTTATTGAAGCCCTTGCACTGGCAGGTCTTGTTTCAGTGGAGATTGAACATAGAACTGCGACGGCATTACTGATTACTCCCGCTCGAACTGGAGATTTTCTTACGGCAAAGTGCGTAACTGGAACGATTCTTGCAATGACTCAGTCATTTCTCTTTCTTCTGGCGACTGGAGGGTTCCTCTTCGACTGGTTGATTGTATCCGTTCTTATCCTTCTCGGAGCGGGTATGTCTTCAGCCGTGGGTATGCTGTCTGGAACCAGTGGCAGGGATTTTATAGGTACATTGTTCTACGGCACGATCTTTATTATTCCCCTTATGATTCCCGCTCTTTCCATCATGTTTCCGGGTAGACCATCAGTCATTATCAGGCTGCTTCCCTCATATGGTCTGACAGAGGCAATGTCCGGGGTGTTGGGAGAGGGTAAGGGCTGGTGTTTCGCAGCACCTCACATCATGACAACGATTCTGTGGGATATATTTCTTCTCGGATCCGCCTTCTTTCTTCTCAGACGAAGGGTGGAATCACTATGAGTATCCGACGAGTATGGAGCCTTATTTCTGGTGATCTCAGACTTGGGTTCCGATCTCCAATCATTCTTTGGGTTTTGATAATGCCCTTTGTAATAACTTTTCTGCTGCAGGTTGTTTTCGTCGCTTTGTTTGACCCTGAACCACGGATATGTATTTACGATTCAGGGGAATCCGACATTACAATGGCCCTTGAAAGAGTAGAGGGCATCAGGCTTTCCCGAGCCGAGAACACCGCAGAGTTGAAAGAGTATATAGAGAACAACAATGCTGATCTTGGGCTGGTAATCGAGGATGGTTTTGACCAGGCGGTAAGGGATGGTCAGAAGCCCGAACTGGAATACTTTTTCTCAGGGGGAAGCCTGGCTTCAAACCGCATCGTCATCAGTCTGCTTGTGTTGGACGTGCTCCGAGAAATGGAGAACATTGAAACTCCTGTTGAAGTTGTTCTCCGAACTGGAGACAGGGAGGAGACAATACCCCTTGCGCGAAAACTGATACCGGCAATAGTTCTTCTTGTTCTTATCATTACGGGGATTTTCGTTCCCGCATTCATGCTTGTGGAAGAGAAGGAACATGGCACCATGAAAGCTCTTCTGGTAACTCCGGTGACTGTGTCCGATATTCTCTTCTCCAAAGCCCTGCTGGGTTTCACAATGACAGTAGTGATGTGCTTTATCACACTGGCACTAAACGGAGCCCTTTCCGGACAGCCACTGGCACTGTTGGCCACAATCGTCGCTGGAACCGTTGTCTGCAACGCTATCGGGTTGATATACGGCACGATGGCAGGTAACGCGAAGACCTTATACACACTTATTAAAAGCCTCAACATACTCCTTGCGGGCCCGATTCTGTTTTATCTCTTCACCGGCTTGCCCCGGTGGATTGCTAAGATATTCCCTACTTACTGGTTCATCGACCCCCTTTACAGCATAACACTTAAAGGTGCTGATTTTTCCGAGGTATGTTTCAAGCTTGCAATTGCGCTTGTTATAGGTATTCTTCTGTGTATTGCAGTCGTCCCATTGAGCAGAAGAATGCAGAGAAAACTGGTCGAATGAATAGAACGGATGAGGACAAGGGGGACGTAGGTATGAGGGGGACGGAGGTAATTAGATTTCTTAATTACCTCCGTCCCCCTTAATGAAGGGAGATACTGTTATGCTGCCAATTTTACTGTCAGCAGTTCTTCTGGTTCCGGGAAGTTCAGCAGTCAGCACCGGAGAGATTTACACTTCTACCTTTTCCATAGTCGCCATGGATACGCTGACGGGTGAATTCGGAGTGGCCGTGGCATCGAAGGTTCTCGATGTGGGGTACATCGTCCCGTGGGGAGAACCGGGAACAGGAGCGATCGCCACCCAGGCCCAGACCAATGCATTGTTCGGGCCAGAAGGGCTTGAAATCCTTAGAACTGGGGCAACTGCGGAAGAGACCATGGAAAGCCTTCTGGGAAGCGACCCCGAAAGGGAAGTAAGGCAACTGGGAATAGTGGATGCGGAAGGTAATTCCGCTTCATTTACAGGTAGTGAAACTCTTGACTGGGCTAGCAGTATAACAGGTTCAGGCTACGCAATTCAGGGAAACATTCTTACTGGCCCTGAAGTTATTGAAGAAATGGAAAGGGCTTTCCTTGAGAACGATGGCTCTCTTGGAGACAGGCTCCTGGCAGCACTTCTGGCTGGAGACGCCGCCGGAGGTGACAGCAGGGGCAGGCAGTCGGCGGCTATGGTCGTTTTCAGGGAGAATGGTGGATACCAGGGATGTTCCGATCTTCTTGTTGATATCAGAGTTGCCGATTCAGAGGATCCCCTGGGAGATCTTCAGAGGATTTACTCGAAGTGGTGCATGTGGTACGTTTTTCCTGTCTACATAGACGCAGATTCCCTCGAGACCGAATACGCAATTCGCATTATGGATAACTATCTCGCATCCGGAGAGGTGGACGCTCAGACCCTGAACGGCCTTGCCTGGGAACTTGCGATAAGACAGCTCCATCCCGAGAAAGCCGTCGAGATAGCTATAATGGCCATAGGTATGGAACCTGATGATTCGAACATCATGGACACCGTTGCTGAATCATATTTTGCCCTCGGAGAATTCGAGATGGCTGTCGAATGGGAACAGAAAGCTCTGGAACTGGATCCGGAGAACGTTTTCTACAATGAGCAGCTTATTAAATTCCTGGAGAGCCTGGAAGAATAAACGAAGAGAATCGGAGGGATCTGTAATGATGATCGAGGTACATAGACCAGACAGGGAAGAACTCGAACAGATTGGGGTCTTCTCCTGGCCCATCTGGACATGTGAGCCATCCACCTTCGACTGGACCTATGACATGAAAGAAACTTGTTTCATCCTCGAGGGTGATGTCACGGTTGAATATGAAGGAGGCAATATCAGCTTCGGAGCTGGAGACCTTGTTGTTTTCCCCTGTGGATTAAGCTGCGTCTGGAAAGTTTCGAGAGCGGTCCGAAAGCACTATCACTTTGAATAACTGGAAAGGAATTGGAGGAATTCGTATGAGTACAAGAATAAAGCACCTTGTAATGGTGATGATCATGCTGCTCATGAGTGTACTTTCCACCCCCTCAGCAGCACAGGATCCCGTCGAAACAGGTCCGGTCATAGGAATATTCGACTCGCGCTGTATTGCTCTGGCTTACTATCGTTCCGAGGAGTTCCTCGTAGAGATAGACGAACTCAAAGCGGAATACGAAACGGCTTTGCAGGCGGGCGACGAGGAGCGCGCGGAAGAACTCAGCGTACTTGGATCCGAGCAGCAGCAGCTCGCATATGAACAAACCTTCAGCACGGGTGACATTGATGAGATCATCTCAATGATCTGGAGTGAGCTACCGGGAGTCGCAGAGAAAGCCGGAGTCGATATCATCGTGAATTCCTGGGATATTATCTACAAGGACGAAACGGTTCAGTTTGTGGACGTGACCGATTTATTGGTTGAATTCTTCAATCCTACAGAAGAGGTTCTCGAAACTATCGAGGAAATCAAAGCTACACCGGCAGTTCCCGTGCAGTTCTTAACAGAACACGACTGATTAGACACGATTACTATTGCCGTAGCCGTCGATAATGGCTTTTCTGACGATACTGAGGTTGAAAAGGGACGGAGGCACTTGAAAATTCTAATAACCTCCGTTCCTATAATTCATAGATTTCGGTAATAGCCTGCAATTTCTCAAGGAATTCTGTTTCACCGGGTTCTTCAGCTGCTATTTCGAATATCTCATTCATCGACAGCCTGCACCAGCTGCTGCCAAACGATACGGCTATATCTTTAATGCTCCAGCTGCGCTGAAGGTCAAGCGAAGCAGCGTACGAAGATATGATTATCAGTTCCGTCCACTGGTCCGGGTCCCCCGTCCATTCTCCACCCAGCGCTATAAAGAGCACAAGTGAAGAATCAGCCCCGGCAAAACTCACCATCAATTCTCTGCTGAGATATTCCTGAACTGTATTACTTACAAGTAGTGCATCTTCAGGATATTCCGACCCCTCCTGAACTGCCCCCATAGCCTGAAGAGAGATCAACATAACAATTACCGGTACGACTGCTTTCAAATTCCTTCCTTTCCCTTACCTCTCCGTTAGTTCAAACTGACGGATTTGTATCCGACCTGTCCGAGGTCCTTTCCTGATTTATCAAAAAGCTTCTTTAAATGATCATCCATGGTGAAATAGAAAATCTGCCAGCCACTGTTCACAAGCCCGATGACACGATTGACAAGGTTTTTCCTGCGCTCCCAGTCGGAATGCTGGAACGCATCATCGAAAATAAGAAAGGCTGTCTCACCCATTGTGAGTTCGGCGAATCCTGTTCTGAGAGCTATGTAAACCTGCTCAGCGGCACCTGTACTCAACTGTGATAGAGGGAATTCCTCACCTTCAGGAGTCGAGAGGTTAAGATATCCATCACGGTCCATTTTCAATCCATTGTAATGCCCGGTGATCTGTTGAAGCGGGGAAATAACTTCAACGGATCCCAGAGCTTCATCCAGCCTTTCGTTCTCCTGAGAGCGGAATTCACAAACAGCCCTGAAAACTGTATTCTCGGCCAGAATTCTCGCGGTAAGATCCTTGTACGTATTCTCAGCGGTTTCAATCCTGTCCTCCAGGGCTGTCAGGAGCTCCCTGATATCCCTTGATTTGCTTCCTGTGGCCTCTTTAATCTCCATCTTCAGGTTATCAATACTGTGCTTCTCCCGCTCGAGATTTTTCGATACATCCTCAAGCTCATCTTTCAGTTTCAGATACCGTCTCTTATCCCATTCCTCGGAAGGAGGATCAGGCAGATAGGAGTCTTCATGAATGTTGAGTGAAGAGAGGTCTACTTTGAGAGAATTGATTGCTTCGTGAACTTCTTTTCGTCTTCTCCTGATATTTTCAACTCTGGAGTCCCAATTGTTACCGGTGACCTCCTCTCCGGTAATGGCACGAAGCATGGACAGAATGCTCGCTTCCTTTGTTTCAATATCCCGCTTGAGTTCTATACGGTTACCCCTGAGATTCTCGGAATGAATATGCCTTGTCTCCATCTTCTGGTACTCAACCTGCAGTGTGGCGGGATCAGCAAGTTCCCGTTGGAATCTTCTGCTGAACTCCTGTTCCAGTTTCTTTCGACGCAGTTCGACTGATGCCGAGACCGGTTCGGGGTTATTCCTTATACGAACGATCAGGCAGATTACCGCCCCTGCAGCAGCAGCGATCATCAGGGGTCTGCTGAAGAATCCAGCGGCTGCAGTCAGCAGGATGAAAATGAAAAGCATTGCAAGGCTGACCTTATCAATCAGGGATCTATTCCGGGGAGCTTCGACATGTGAAAGGTATTCCTCCCTTGCCTTATTTAACCAGATGTAGTTGTCTTCTTCATCGACCGTATTCCTGAGTTCTTCCTCGATATCACTAAGATTCTTGAATTTATCTCTATAAAGACTTATGTCAGTTACCAGCCTCATCAGATCCTGCTCAGGAGGAAGGTCGTTCATATCAAGCTCAAGTTTCATCAGTTCCTGGTTAAGCATGAAAGCTCTGTGCTTTTTTGCATCTTCGAGTTCGCTGAGTTGCCCATCTATCTCATCTTTGGACCTCTCGAGGGAAGTGACCGCGCAGAGTGAGGCGCTTTCATCAACTTCCAGCTGAAGAGCTTCCAGGTCTTCCATTTCTTTCTCCGCCTTCAGTCTGTCTTCTACAAGCCCCGTATATTTAGCATCTATTGAGCCATTTTTTATAACGGCTTTCTTGACGGTTTCCTGTTTGATGCTGTTCTCAACCTCGTCCAGAACCCCCTTCCCGGAGAGATAGGTTCTGAGAATGTTGTCCCCAACCCCATCCCCTGTGGAGGAGAGTCTTGTATCTCCGCCGCGGACAACCATCAGCCGGGACAGCTCTTCCGGAAGACCGCTCCGGGAATTCCTGTAATCCTCAAGCTTACTACTCCCGGAGGTGAAGACCGTAGTTCTATCTTCCAAACCTGAAACCATAATCTTGCCCCCGGGCTTCCAATTTCTGATGGTCGGCTCCTGTGATTTGATTCTTCTCACTATCCAGGGGGTACCCTTCCCGATCTTGAAGAGAAAATCGATAATGGCTTCAACAATATAGGTTTTACCGGTTTCATTACTGCCGTAGATGAGATTCAGCCCCTCAGGTTCAAGGTTGAAATCATCCTTCAGAGGACCCCCGCGGTTAATGGATATCCTATCGATACGGATACCCATTATCAGCTGCCCCCTCCGTAGATAACCGAAAGGGCGATTTCGATGACTTCTTCCTTTTCAGGCTCATTTCCGCCGAATTTCCAGTCCATTTTCTCGATCAGCTCCAGAACCCTCCTGGCAATAGTGTTTCTACGGTTGTCCTTCGCGATGTGAAGTGAGGAGATGTCCGGTTCCTCATCCTTAACGAATTTGTAATCTGCAAATACATCTTTGAGACATTCCATAACTGCTTCTCTGTCGCTGGTGTATCCAGTGGCTTTAATCCTGATTCTGACTTTTCCTCTGTCATCTTCGTCCAGTTCCCAGGCTGCGATTCTTTCCTCGGCGTCATTTCTGAGCCTTTCGACCTCATTCTCATCAGGGATGATCAGAAATTTCTCCTGTAAATAGACTACATCCGTCCTTACGATTTCCATTGAGGTATGCCCGGTTGCGGTATTGAAAACAAGATATCGCCTTTTTCCAGTTTCGTTGATGTCGATTCCGCAGGGTGAACCGGGGTAGTAGAGATTATCTATGTTCATGGGTTTATGAATATGCCCCAGGAAGACTTTCCAAGGTGCGAACCTTTCAATGTCCTTCCTGTACAGGGGCATGTATGTTCCTTTTTCATAGGGATTGCGCTGCTTCATGCCACCGAAGTAATCGCCGTGACCAACAAGAACCCAGCGTCCTTCAGGTCTGATCTCCTCAAGGTAATCTCCCATTCCAGAAGTCGCTGAATAGGGTATGAAAACGAAATCCAGACCGTCAAAGTCTTCCAACGCAGGTGAATCGTAGACTCTGATATTCTCGCCGACGATAACGCTCCGCGATATATCCGGATCGTGATTACCGGGGATTATATGAATTCCGATCTGCGGATATCGCCTGCAGACCTCCTCAAACCGTGAGTAGCTGTTGCAGTCCTTATCGAAGAGATCCCCTGCTATGACGAGCGTTTGAATGTCCCTCTTAACAAGGCTGTCAAGGATATTCACAAGGGCATTATATCGTTCAGGATGATTCTCACCGGAAGGGAGATGAACATCAGCTGTAATTGCGATATTCATTTCGACTGAGCCTGCCAGGCCTGAATAAACAAAACTTAAACCTTCCTGTGTATGAATCGGATGTAGCTGTTGGGAATAATAACAGGATTATGCAGCAACAAGAAGCATGGTGATCCGGTCAAGAATGCATGCTCCACCTGAAGGTGGATAACACGGATCGAAGCCTTACGGTTAATCCGCAAATCTCACCAGCATTTTACTGCAGCGACGTATACAGCCGCGTCTACGTCGTTATACTCGCACATCCGTCCTCGACGTACTGTAGAAGTACGCCTGCGGAGTCTGCACTCGCAAGCCTAGTATCCACAACTGTCTACGACGCTTCGAAACAAAAGCTGGTGAAATATGCGGATTAAGAACATGCATCCGTGCTGAACAAACTTGCTTGTGCTTTTCTACATCCTGATCCCCGCAAAGCAGAAGCCAGAAACATTCAATCTTGACAGTAGTATTAAAAAAAGTAAACTTATCAGTGGATTAAGGTAATGATGTGGTTCCGATCTAGCACTTTCTCTGTCATCAATAGTAACGAAAGAGAAAACAAACAGGAAGAAGTAGCCACTGTAAAAACAAAATACTTGCGGAGGATCATATGAAAGCCAAAACAGTTCTTTTCATTATTGCACTATTTCTGCTGTTCACAGCTTGTGGTT
>JAUVUL010000029.1 GCA_030600975.1 Candidatus Aegiribacteria sp. | reverse complement strand
GTTGCGATGATCGAAGACAGGCGTTTGTTGCCTGTAATCAGCATAGCGTTCTCGTCATTATCGTTGCAAGACGCTTTCGAGAAATTAGCCGAACCAATGAACACTTTGGGATTGTTACCCCAGGGGTCGATAACGATGGTTTTAGCATGGATCTTATGGGCGCCAAATGCTTTCGCATCCCATTTTCGGCCCATGTAAGTTTCAAGCCTGTTGGGTGGGAAGAAACGGGTGTTTCTTCGCTGCAACTGCTCAATTTTCCTCTTGGCGGTGGCATTGACCAAGCCGTACTCGATGATGTCATCGGAGTTGGCCTGCAAAGCCTGGATCATTGTTTTGTCTACTCCGAAAGGCGCGCTGATCAAGACTGCGGACTTGGCTGAACGAATCAATTCAACCGAGGTTTCCAGAATGTCCTTCTCCCTGATCGGTGAAAAAAAGGTCTTTTCGGCGAACCTATCGACGATAACGTTGGCTAGATTCATGATCTTGCGATTAGCGACTTTGCTTTCGGATTTAGGAGGGTTAGTGATAAGAGCCTGGAAGTAATCCTCGAAATGCTGAACAGTACCCAGATCGCGCACGATCAGTGCCGTATTGGTCTGGTAGTTGAATGCATTTTCTGAGAAATTGGCAGAACCTGTCCAGACCTCTCGTGGCGTACCGTTCACCAGGCGGATAACAATCTTATTGTGGCTGATATTTACAGTGGTCCGTTTAGTCCTGAAATTCTCCAGGCCAAAAAGGTGGATCACCTCCTCGGTCTTTTTGGTTGAACGCTTGCCGGGCTTGGCGTCATGGACGATATGAACGTTTACATGACGGTCCACTGCATCCTTGAAGGCCTGAGCGATCTCGTGGTCGAAGAACTCATAGATTGCGACATGCAGTGTATCGCCTGGATTTGTAGCTTTAATGAAACCGAGTAATGATTCTTTCAATCCCCGTGATAACCAGCGATAGGCGGCAGAACCTACTTCAGAGGGATTCTGGCCCCGGAATCGTGCAAGGTAGGCCATGGCTGCCGTAACACCGCGATTGACAAAAACACCCAGATCTCCTGGATCCTCCTGGGATGGGCGTATCTCGAAACTGAGAGGAGCTTCATCATGAGTTGGCTCTTCAGGAGATCCTCGTACAGGGAAGACTTCGTAAATGTATGCTCGCGTGGATTTCAGAGTGTAGTCGTTCCATCGGAACCGCTGGAATGGAGCTTCAAACGACCGAACATCGCCAGTTCGACCGTCATCAGTTTCTTTGAACCGTTTGTAGCCGCCGAGCCAGTCGAGCCTCAGCACTTCGCCGGTTTCGGGGTCCCGATCGGTACGCCGGATCGCAAAGCCGAGCAAACCATCGCGCAGTGCCTGGTCTTCAAGTGTCCAGCCGATGACTGCAGAATGAGTGCCAACCAGTGCAGCGCCCCGATAAGGACCGCTCGCGGCGTGTACAATGGGTTGATATGTCAAAATCATGAGAAACTCCTTTCAAGACAATTTTCGTAAGCAGATAGATTTTTCGAATATCCATACTCTAAGAGTTTTTGACTTTATGTAAACACAAATGCCACCAGAGCTGACGTTAAAGCTCAGCGGCACGATTTATCCACGTCCGCTGAAGCAATTTGTTGAGAATTCCGTTGTTCACTTGTTCTGTGTCGGGGAAGCATGATATCTTCCGTTACGATCTTCTGTAATGTCTCGGCAAAGAACGTGTGCTCTCGCTGCAGGACTCGTGCAGCAAGAGTCTCCGGTGTGTCCATCGGTTCCACAGGGACGCGAACCTGGGCAATGACTGGTCCCGTATCATATTCTGCGTCGACAATGTGAATCGAGACGCCGCTTTCGGTTTCCACGGAGGCGATAACCACCTCATTTAATTTATCAATTCATTACATCAGATTTTGCTGTTTTACCAGATCCAATAACACATCGAAGTTGTCAGGTTGCATCGTATTCTCCGCAATACGGTTTACTTTTTCCATGCCGCATCTTCTACAGCGATATACAAGCTGATCTTTCTTCTTCGATCGTTGAAACCCAATCGGCTCCATCATCCCATCACATGTGTTTGCGTGATCTCCCGGCTTGCAGTCAACATGTTTCGACCACAAACAGAATGGACAATGATTACGATAACTGCCATTAGTCAGCGGCAGAACCTCACAGCCGCAATTCGCACATGTGAATCCTCTGTTTTCCTCGTTTCTTCCCACGCCCGGTCCTCCTTGTTTTTAAATGATTCAAAAACAAAGAGTCCAGGGTTCCGTTTGCTCTTATCGCCTGCACCTGCGCGATTTCCAGGCTTGAATCGAAGAGAGGCCGATTCATCGCCAACCTTTTGAGTCAGCGATTACTTCCGGTTCCAGCTTCATCAGGGCTTATCACATCCCTGAATCCGAACCACGACCGATTTTGTATGCTTTGTGTCGGCCACTGTAAGGCGGTTTCAGCCACCTTCCACCGGTAGGCGTCATTTGATCTCACTGGCAATGGCGTCGTCCCCTGTTACCAGACGCGGTCAAAATGTTCTGGTGTTTTGAGCATAAACATCCTTTCAAAAGGTTCAACAACCAGAATGACCTGTAACATGAATAATTGAATTGAAGCTATTACGCAAGTAAATAGCTTTCTGTGGAGTTAAGCTCTAGCTGAAAAGCGCTGCCAGGGATGATGCGGCAATAATTATGCATGTAGCAAAGTGTAGTTTGAAGGAATTCAAGTGTGCCTTGCGCATTCGCTCCGGGTTGGTGTACTCATGCCATGACACGCTCACAATCCTCCATGCGAATCCAATCGAAAGCACCGCTACCACTACCAGTGGGTTGATAGAAGCACTGAAGACGGCCAGTGAGAGTGTCACATAGAGAAGTATCGAGAGCGAAAGCACTACGAATCGCCCCGAGAAACGAGGACCGAAGAGAATGACCATGGTCCCGCGCCCTGCCTTCTCATCGTTAAGACTTGTAACGAGTTCACCCGTACAGACCCACAGAACGGTTGCGACAACGAGCGGCATCGAAGCCAGGTAGACCGTGCGCGTGAGATCGCCGGTCTGGACGAGGTACGCTCCGAGAACAGGCACCATGCCAAGAATTACCGAGATGACGACCTCTCCGCTCACCCGCCTGCAGAAGCTGAAAGGCGGTGCAACGTAGAGCACACCCGCGAAAAGCGATGTGACCCCGCAAACAATGAAGATGCTCCCGGGAACAGAGCTGTTCAGATGCAGACCAAGGAGGCACGCCGCGATGATGCATATACACCCAACCCGGAGGAGGCGGGATTTCGGCCACTCAGCTGTAGACCTTTCCTCAAATCGAGCATACAGGAATGAAAATCCGGTGTGGATCAGAACAGTTGCGATTAGAAACTCGACTGCACCTATCCAGTTGAATGAGAAATCCGGTGGGCGAAGCCAGAATGGAAGGGTCGTGCCTACGAGCGCCGGAAGCAGGGAAAGAGTCAAGTAACGGAATCCGGCGAAGTGGAGAAAACCTCTTAACAAATCGTAAATTATTCTGGTATGGCTCTGGAAATGGAACGTTTTCCTGCAATTGCTCCGCTGATCGCTCCTGCAAGAGATAATATCCATCCAGCACAGAATAATATCCACATCGATGTTATCCAGAAATTTGGCTCAACAATAGCAGAAATGATACCCATGGTATTACAGAGGATTGGTACGTACCAGATGCTTATTGGATTATGTCTGCATATGAAATAACAGGCTGTTGCGATAATAACACCCAAACTGATATAAGCGAATCCACCTACCAGATTCTCATCAATTCCCGGGATCAAATCTAATAAGGAAGCAAGAAAAATTATAAGAACCATTGATAATAATGCTGTCAATAATGCTAATCCCCAGCTTGGTATCCTGGATATGAGTTTCTGTTTCTCTGTCTTCATATTATTCCCCTCCTAAACTATTCGATCCTGATGTGGTATACGCTTGAAGTCGCAGGTAGAATTTCTTGTTCTTTGACAATACGCGCAGAACCGCTTCTTCAAAATCGTTATCGGGCTGGTCGATGAGGTCTTCAACAGATGCTGTCAGGAACTGCTCCGGATTAAGGCCATAACGTTCTGCTTTCACACGTAAAGCTTGTGCTTTGTTATCTTCCAGCTGAATAGTTATTTTCATCATCTCTTGCACATCCTTTTTGAAATCATAGTATACCCGGGCTTCCGATTCAACTGATTATGGTCGCATATGATTGAACAGCTATTGCTCAATCCGGTTTCGGGTTATCTCATATCAGAATATAGAGTATTTGACTATCTGTCAAGGAAAGTATCTGATACATACAGAAGGCATTTACGCATAAACACAGGAAAAGCAGGTGTTATGCAGCTGCTTCTCAACCAGGATGTAGAGATATCACGCAGGAATCACAGTGCCTTGCTTTTCGGGGTTTGTTTTCACAGGATTGCCTCTGGAAGCTTTACAGTTTCAGGGAACAGGTGTGAAGGTTCCCCTTAAAGCAAGTCAGGATGATCGTGATAAAGTGGCGATAGAATGGAAGGAATTCTGATGGCTATTCGAGGATGTACATGCTTGAAATTTACTCCCTTGCTTATTCTGGCTGCTAGTGCCGCCCTATGCATGGGAAACACACTTGTAGTAGAAGAGGGTGAGGAATACTCGGATCCCTGTGATGCATTCCAGGCTTCAGTTGATGGAGACACCATCCTGATAACCGCCGGCACCTACGAGTACGATGAGTCCCTCGTGCTCAACAGGCTCTCGGACGTTGTGATACTCGGCGAAGAAGGAAGCGAGTTGATCTGTAACAGCAGCTCGGATAACGTGATCTGGATCAATAGCTGTGATCGGATATTGGTGAGCGGACTTAGCATGAGGCATGCTGATCCGGGTGAGGATTCGAGATGCGATGGCAACGTCATAGGCTTAGATTCTTCTGATGATATCACCATTATGAACTGCGAAATAAACGGTTGTGGAGCTGTCGGTGTGTACATCGTAGCCTGCGGTGAGATCGCCCTTATCGACAACTTCATACACGGCAACTCCTCGTGGGCTGTTCGGCACGATATACACGGCCCGATTAACGAAAGCAGAAACCTGGATGGACTTACCATGATCGGCAACACGGTTATCAACAACCGCGGTGGAACCAACATGAAAATCGTGAATTCCGGAGTGGCAGACTATATACTCAGCGGAATCATACCAGGTAGCAATCCAAAGTTCGAACTGATAGTTCCTGCAAACGGCATAACAGTCGTCTATGAAATGGCTCCTGACTGCGAACCGCTGGTTCTGGATATCGCAATGAATCCGGAGGAATTCATTGGAAGAACCTGTATGGTCTTCTGGAGAGAAATTACCTTTTATCGGTGTTTGCCGGAAAGCTTGGATTTCCTGGAGATGATAGAAGTGACGGATATAGAGGTTCTGGATTAATTACCCGGGTTCATGAGCCTTCTAAATCACTGCAAGCCCAAGGAAAAGCCTGGTATACCGCATGGTCAAACCGTACAACAGACTGGATGACCGGGCACTCCTCTGAAAACGAAGGGATAGATCATTGCCCTACAGGGAACAAGTTGCTGTAATGTTCACTGATGTAGTTGGTTTTACATCAATAATGGAACAATCGGAGAAAGAAGCCATGCGGATTCTCTCTCAGATGATGGGAATCGTACGGAAACTTGTCACTTCTTGTGGGGGCCGATTGATTAAGGAAATGGGTGACGGTACTCTGAGCGTGTTCTCCTCGTCCCCTGATGCTGTTTCATCTGCACTGGATATCCAGGATAGCCTGGAGGATGAAAACTTTAAAATTCGAATTGGAATTCACTGCGGCAGTGTCCTTTTTAGGGGTGATGATATCTTCGGAGACACTGTGAATGTAGCTTCCCGACTTGAAAAGAAAGCCCCCGGTGGAGGAATATTAGTAAGTAGAGAAGTGCTTTCATCCTTCGGAGAAAAGGACAAGCCCAAAACAGTCAACCTCGGGATGACAAGACTTAAAGGACTTGGTCTACTGCTGCAGATTCATTTTCTTGGCAGGAACAGCATTTCTCCCGACAAAATGAAAGAAATAACCCCAATGAGGAAATCAGGACCTCTGGTACTCTCGGTTTTTCCTCTTGTAAACAAAGGTAGACCTGAAGACGAATTCTATGCTTATGGAATATCCGCTGACCTTCTCAGTGATCTTGCAAAGGCAAACTCCATATCAGTTGTACCTGTAACATCTCTTCTCAGGGCAATGAAGAGCGGGGAAAGCAATGAAGACATTGCGAGAAGATTCGGATCCTCCATTCTCGTTAAAGGAACCATAGCGCGAACAGGCTCTCAGATGGAACTCTCTCTCACACTTAAAGAAGTTGAATCAGATCGAACTGTATGGATGGACTCATGGATAGAGGAGATAGATGATCTTCCCGTAATAAAGGGAAAGCTTGCTGATGGTATTCTGAAAGCCCTGGGCAAGAATCCGGAAGAATATCCTGGAGTAACTGAAATCGAGGTTGAGTCAGTTCCAATCTACGAGAAGTATCTGCAGGCTCTTCAGCTCTGGCGAACCAAAAAGAACAAACAGGACATTCAGCAAGCCAGATCCCTGCTGGATGAGGTAATTAACAGTGAGCCTGAAATGATTCCAGCTCGGGTAATACTCGGAGCAACCTACAGAGACTCTGGGGAATACGCTAAAGGTCTGGAAATATTCAGAGAAGCACAGGAGATCGCCAGAACTACAAATAATTCCTCTGATCTTCTTAAGGTAACAACCAGTATTGGTATTTTACACTGGATGAAAGGTGATCTTGTAAGTGCTCAGAGTGCATACACAGAGTCGATGCGACTGGCAAAACAGCTTCACAACAAGGAAGAGGAAGCCAGAATCTTGAATAATATCGGCTTACTTAATTGTGATCGCTCTCTCTTCGACGAGTCATTAGCAGACTTACAGAAAAGTCTAGAGATCTCTACTGATCTGGGATTACGGGCAGCCCAGGCAAATACCCTCTGTAACATTGGACTTGTTCACTGGAATCGCAGTGACGGTGTAAAGGCAATTGAGTTCTATGAGAAGTCTCTGAATATCGTCAGAACTATTAGAGACCAGGCCGGAGAGGCAAATCTGCTTCGCAATATGGGCATTATCTTCAATGACCGTGGTGAGATAGAAAAGGCATACAGATTGCATGCTAAAAGCATGGAGCTGTCAAGGGTACTGGATGACAGATCCGGAATGTCCAGAGCACTGAATAATATGGGAAATGCAATGCTTGTTCTTGGTCAGAATGAAAAAGCTGAGAAGTACTATTCAGAGGCATTATTACTGGCGAGGCAAATAGGTCTGCGAAACATTGAGGGAATTATTCTGACAAACTGTGCCCTGCTGAAGATACAGATGAACGAAACCCTCGATGTTAAAGAATACTACGAAACTTCACTTGAAATCTCCCGAGAAGTAGAAGACCAGGTTGGGATTATAGAGAATAGTTATTTGATGGCTTCAATTCATATAATCAACACTAACTACAAAGAAGCATGCAGTCTTCTCCAAAATGCTTTGGAGCTCAGTGACGAGTATCAGATTAATCGCAACATTGCATCCATTAGAACGAATCTTGCCCTTTCCCTTGTTCTAAGTGACACCTCAATCGATGAAGTTCTGAAACACCTCCGGAAAGCGCAGAGTACTGAAATTGAGAATGTCAGATCTCTTCCCGATATCTATTGGAAATGGTCAAAGATATGCGCTGATATTGCTGAGAACACCGATCTTCAACCAATTGACAGTAAGAAATATCGTGGAGAAGCAGAAAAATGGAGAAATGCAGCAAAAGATGAACTTCTCCGTGCTGCGGACAGGATTCAGTCAAATGAATTCAGACAGTCATTCCTCAATCAGATCCCGCTGCACAGAACTATTCTAAACTCATCACCGCTTGCAGCCGAATCTCTTCAGTAGTTCAATTCATGCACTGGCATCCTCTTCACATTCAACATCAGTTGGTGATTTTCCGTCAATAACACCGAGTATACCCCCCCCTGCTCCCAATCAGACCTTCGATACGATCCGTCGTCCACTTGTAGCTGTCATGGTTGTCGAAAGTTCGTCAACAATTGGCTTGATCGTTGACATATTGAATCTCCGTTCCTTGATGACTATCTGTCAATGAGAGTGTCTTGACATATACTGCAGATTACTAAGAACCCTGTCACAGATCAATGTCCGGTTGATGCCATTGATAGGGCATAAACCAGTGCACTTAATCAAGATCAGTGTATCCCCACCGGGAGTCTAGTTCAAATCCAACCGACTCAGCCAGGGAGACAGACTCTCGGTTGGCTTCATCGGTGAAGTAGGTGGGTATAATTCCATCTTTGAGAAGATCCAGAGCTACATTCTCCACCACTGCATGCCCAAAACCCTGACCCCGAGCCGAGGATATCGTAAACACCTGTTGGATCGCAGCCAACTTGGAATCTCTAACACATGACTCTGCCAGTGCAACCAGAGTGTTATTCCTGACCACACCGTAGTACGGGAATTCCTCTGGAATGTTTCCGATGGAGCCGATAAGACGGGTCATTTCGTCGGGAATGATAAGGTTCGCGAACCTCCCGCACGAGAGATGTTCGACCTCAGAAGCGCCGCGTCTTTTCCCAGTTCTTGATTGCAGTATCACATAGAAACGATCTATCGAAACATCGCTACCCCTGGCTACATAGTCCACAAAACGAAGCGGGAAGCTAAGAGGGCCAACTCTCATTTGACGCAGCTGGTCCAGGAGACAGGCAAACGCCTCTTCGGAATCACAGAATACCCAACAGCTCGACGCCTGAGGAAGCCCTATACTGGGACCGGGAATCGCAACTGCAACAAGCTCGGATCCCGAGAATACACCGAGCGACTTCGTGCGAGGCCGCTGTGCAATGACCCACCTCGAAAACACACCGGCAACACCCACCGCTGACAGATACTGCTGGAAGTGTAAGTTCTCCATCTCAATAATACGAATCACGTCGACCCTCCAGGATATAATTATGTCCGTGCGCGGGCACTTTAACGTACCGGATCAGACGAGACTGTAAGCCATCGCCTGTCTGTAAGGTGGCGGATTCAGTCAGCTGGATTTTCTTGTTCTATGCCGTAATATTCTAGAATATGATAGCCAAATCCTCTTTTTTCCTTCAATAAGGATAGAGAAAGCCAAGGATTCTCTGCAATTGTTTGAATAACATTGATGTATTCACTTATCTCTGTCCCGTCCACGATTATTGCTACATAAACTATACTTCCCCAGCCTGTTGCGTTCTCTAATATTTCGATTGCTTCCTCTATAGATATATTCTTCTTGTTCTCAATATCCACCTCAGAATATATTGATAATTCAATATTATTGTTTATTGATTGATATATTTCAATCGCAATCGATCGGCTTTCCGCCATTGCATATAATGGAAGTAACGCTAGAATGAGTATGGAAAGGAATATATTTTTCATTTTTCTCCTTTTTATTCTTTCAGCATACGTTCTGGATCACCGGTTTTCAAGGAGCGCAACGAGTCGAAAAAACAGTACATCCATTTCATGTTGTGGTCTTTCTATCTGTTAACCACAGCCGGTCGTATGCTGTCTTAATTTGTAGTGCTGCCTGATCGAGTTCCTGTCTCGGCGGCTTCTTATCCCAATCCGCGACCAGTTTGAAGGGATCTCCTT
>JAUVUL010000048.1 GCA_030600975.1 Candidatus Aegiribacteria sp. | reverse complement strand
TGTTGAGCATGCAGCTCATTCGATACACATGGAAAAACCGGTTGAATTTACAGCAATTGTCAAGGATTTCCTGACCAATTGCTGATACACATCAAAGCACTGACTTCCCGGACCAGCTTTACCGGTCTTCCGGATCGGTTGGAATGATTGTTCTGAGAAGTACCAGTTCATTCGATGTGGTATCTTTGCCGGTAATCAGAAACTCGCACTCCAGCGGATCCGTCTCGATGATGCTATAGAACATATCGGCTAAATTTGCGTCGCACACCACCAGTTTCTGAAGCACTCCCGTGTCATCCAGAACGACGATGAACGGTAATTCTGGACCCCATGTGTCTAAATCCCGGTCTTCGAGGACGATGGTTGTCGCTGTGGCACCTACGGCAACTATCAGGCCCGAAGAAGTCTCAATGGCATCGTAAATTGCGGCATTTCCGAGGCCGTAGCCTGTAGTCTTCCACAGGGGATTGCCCGTATCACCATCCATAAGACATACGAACCAGGCATTTGGGTCAGTATACACATTAAAAACGGTACCACAGGCAAGAATGTCACCGCTGGATGTCTTCCAGAGGGATCGGACCCGCGGATACAATTCACCGAAGGGATCGGGCATGTCCAGCAGGTAATCAGTCCCCATCGAGTAATGGCATATCATCTCTCCGTCTGATGATATGCTGTGGATTTCCACGCAGATGTCGAAGCAGTCGGGAGAGTTGAGTATCAGATATCCGCCATCCGGGAGCTCTGTTGCGTGCGGAACAGAATGAAATTCGTTTGTTCCTTCGAGAGGACATGTCCATACCGTGTCATTCTGCTCTGTGCGGGCAATCAGCCACATCTCTCTCGATCCTCCGAGCTGGGAAGTACTCAGGATGAGTCGGTTATCAGGAACATCCTCGTCGCATGATATCGGACATCCGGTCGAATCGATTACAATCGTCCACGATTTGATTGGATAACGAATGAATTGATAAACACGGCTTACTGAAATTCTGATTTCTCCAGATTCCATAATCTGGCAGCTGTCGATCCGGATTGCATTCCAGCTGTCCATCTCTAAAGGACATATGTGCTCCGAAAGAATATCGATAGTGACCGAAGGCGATGATGCTGCGAGCAGGAAGAGAAAAATGGTTAATATGAGTCCCACGAACGCCCCTTTCATGATGATGGAAATGGACTGATAACACCGACAGAAAGTTGAAATTCACTTCTTGAATTGAGAATACCTTGATCAGCTTTCTCCTGTCAATGTAATGATAAGCTGATAAACGATCAGCATAGTGTCAATAACACACCTGTCCCCCCTGGCCTCCGACAAGGACCCAGGAAACACCGGTTCTCCGTTATCATTGACGTGGTAAGATCGAAGTGCGTATGTTAAATTTGAGTAATTAGTAGGAGTCTGATCATGCTCGATTCAGGCTCCAGTGGCGGGATTAATATCGCTACGGAAGGTTGTCTGCCCTCCGGTTCCTGAAAAGCTGAATGTGGGCAGTATGGAACAGTATTCACAAACGGTCAGCGAAAACATAGCCGAGGAGAATCTGAGGACCGTAAGCGAGCTGTTTTTCATTACAACTAATATCCTCTCCGAGATAATCGATGCTAAGGATGCTTACACGGAAGGCCATTCCGAAAGAGTCAGGCTTTTCTCCGTGGAAATCGGCAGGGAGCTGGGTTTGTCCGAAAAGGAACTGGCAGCCCTCTCCCTGGCCGCGAAACTTCACGACATCGGGAAAGTGAAGATAAAAGACAGCATCCTGAAGAAGAGCAGCGGTCTTACTCCAGAAGAGCGAAGCGAGATTGAAAGACACTCGATATACTCGGAGGATCTGCTCGGGCGCCATCCGATGATAGAATCGGTTACCGAGGCCATCAGATCGCACCACGAGTTTCTCGACGGAAATGGTTATCCGGATAAACTGAAAGGTGATGCAATATCCGAACTGGCAAAAATCATTTCCGTGGCCGATGTCTTCGATGCCCTGACGTCCCTCAGGGTCTACAGAGAAAGCAATTATACTGATGAAGAAGCCCTGGAACTCATCGCAAGAGGCAAAGGCACCAAATTTGACGGGAGAATCACCGATATCCTGCAGGAATTGTACGACAACGGCATCATCGATTACTGCAGAGGCATTTACAATCTATACAAATTCCCGTCGAAGGCACTCCGCATGTTCAACAGTTCCCTGAACAGGTACAAGGGAGATGACATCGACAAGGTCTATCTGATGATAGGTCTCATCGAGAATATCCTCTGGAATCCGGCCAAGGCGATCAAGATCCTGAAAAACGGCGCCAGGATTCATGGAGAATACTACAACCGAATCAGAACTGAAATTGCATTCTCGGAATACTACATGGGTCGGCTCAATGCTCTGTACGAAAATTATCAATGGTTCCTGAAGCACAGCGACAGAATTAGTAATTTGGACCTTATGCGGGCCTATTTCGGTGCCCTCATTTACTTCTGGAAAACAAGGGAATTAGACGAGGCAATACATATTATCGAACTACTGGATACTATGTTTTATAATAGTAAGACAGATAAGGAACTTCTGAATAGCGATACACTTCTGATCGCAATCGAGAGGAAGAGAGAGATATTCAACGACATAATAATGCTCCAGGCAAAAGGTTACAGTATCATGGGGGATATAATGTATGATCTTGGTGAATATTCCCAGTCCATCAGATACCATAATAACTCCATCAGTATAAAATCGATAAGAGGTGATCTGAAGGGCAGGGCAATGAGCCTCCTGGGGAGCGCGAAAGCTTTTCTCAAGATGGGTAGAACGAAAGATGCAAAGATTCGAGCCGTCAACAGCTACAGGACGAATGCTGAAAGGGAAGATAAGTACGGTATGTTCCTTACTTCCCTGGTACTGGTGCAGATATACCTGGAAGAGGGGAATTTCGCGAATGCCCACAACTATCTGAATATGGCAGACGAACTGAAGGCTCATTCAAAGAAGAAGGGCGATCTATACAGGTATTACGTGGTGAAGTGGCTGTATGAACTCGAGACGGAAGAGAGCAGTAATATCGTACAGGAGATCGAGGAGATACTGTCAAGGGATGATATCAATGAATTCATCGAAGCCGAATGTTATTATTGTCTCGGCTGGGCCTGCGAGGAGACTGATCCCGCCGTATCATCGAAGAACTACCGGAAGGCCCTGAAGCTTTTCGAAAAGATCAAAAAGGTCCCGGAGATATCAATGGTGAAGAAGAGAATGACACATTTACCCGTTCCCGAATCGCAATGATTACAATTCCACAAAATGTGGTACTAAGGTCTATCGGAAAGAGATACTTATTTCGACCTGGAGAAATTCATTCTATTTGAAGTGAATACACTGATTAATATAATTGGTTGCATCGATCTCTACTGATCCATTTCTGGCACTTCCAATCTCCCCGGTGCATAAAGGCGGTACCCCCAGGGCCAGGGTTCGGAGGTTTCGTCTTCTATCTCTGAAATAAGTAGCGGTGGCAGAATTCGAAGGAGGGTATCTTGGGCAGCGGAGTCTTTGTTTCAATCAGGCTTAAGTTTCCTCGGGGAGGACTGGGACGATGGGAAAAACAATGCCTTACAGGCGAGCCTCTCAACCTCGCCGACAATCTCGAGGTGCTTGTGGACCAACTGGACAGTGAGCTTATGGACACCCAGCTTGATCCTCAAGCACGGGTTTCAAGCCTGCTGGCTCTGATTCGCAAAGCCCATGCTGAAGGCGACCTGTTCGCCGTCGTGGAAGGTCAACCCGGAAAAGGTGTGTTTGAGCTTTCGTGCTACCTGGATGGTTTCGATGAGTTTTCTGTGTGGTTCGAGCCCCTGGCTCGGCTCTGTGCGGCAGCCTGCGCTCACGAAGGCACCGGGACGGCGGCATTCGTCGCCGACACGGAACTTGTGGATGAGATGGTCTTCTACTGGCTCTCGGTTTCCCCGAATCAAGTGACCCTGACAGATTTCGGCGCAGAAGGAAGCCCGGATCCCACCGACGAGCAAAAGGAAGCGCTTCAGGATTCGGATCTGCAATATATCACTGAGGCCTATTCGATCTGGGTCGCCGGCGCTGGCCAGACGCACTGGTTGAAACGAGTGGCAGGCAAGGTCGGATTCATGGCACCGGATGGCCACTGGCTGATAGAGCCGGCCTTCGAGGCTGCTGGAATGCTTAGCCATGACCGCGTGGCCTTTCGGCGCGAGTGGTTTTGGGGATATTTGGATACCAATGGGACAGAGGTCGTATCGCCCCGTTTCCACTCTGCTGCGGATTTTCAGGAGGGCCTGGCGCGGGTCAAGAGCAACGAGGAGCGCCGGTACGGCTTCATTGCCGCCGACGGAAGCTGGGTCATCGAGCCGGTGTATATCAAGGCCGACCACATGTTCGAAGGGCTCGCTCTGGTGGAGGATGAGCAGTTCCGAGGATATGTGGATTCCCAGGGCCAGAGGGTCATCGAGATCGACTTTGCCCTTGCGCACTCGTTCTCTTCAGGGAGAGCCCTGGTCTGCCATGATATAAGCGGCCCCATAGGATTCATCGACACGTCGGGCGGGCTTATCATTCCGTTGGATCTGGAAGTGGCGGGACACTTTCATCAGGGGTATGCTCCCGCCATGAAAAACGGGAAGTGGGGTCACCTGGATCTGGAGGGTGGCTGGGCGGTCAAGCCCATTTACCAACGGGTGGATTATTTCTTCGGCGGGTTTGCCAGGGTGATGAAAGACGGTCGTTGGGGTGTGGTAGACACCCGGGGTAACCAGGTGGTTTTACCTCGATTTACCAGTATCGAGCCAATGGGTGAAGTTTTCAAGGTTTCTGATGGGGGGATGAGGGGCATTATGGGCCATCAGGGGCAGGTGGTGGTGGAGCCTTGTTATCCTGAAATTGGAAGAATGGGGGAAGGTCTTATCCCGGTCAAAGAAGCCGATAATGGATTGTGGGGGTACCTCAACGTTCATGGGCAATGGGCCATTCGACCTCAGTTTTCGGCAGCCTATGGCTTTGGACATGGTCACGCCCTGATCAAGGATTCCAGTTTCCAACCCAAGATCATCAATAATGACGGGAAGATGGTTGCCAGGTTGAATGTGGAGCTGGATGAGGCCAGTTACTTTGCCGACAACGGAGTATCGTGGATCCGCCTGGGCGGAAGATACGGGCTATTGCGGGTGGACGGAAGGGTGTTGGTGGGACCGGAGCTTGAAGAAGTATCCGGGTTCGGGGCTGAATGGATATGGGTGAAATATCCGTCACGTTGAAGGCCCGTTGGCCAAATAGGGTTCGTATCTTGTAAGAAGCAGTTTCCCTGATCTTGTATAACCATCTTCTGATTTCAGCCTATATTAATACACACCCGTACGTGTACTATTACCATGATCGTCTTCCCCATCCCAAATCATGGAATAATCACCAGCACATTGATTTTCGTTGATTAGTGTTCGTATCTTTCGTCCATGTATATCATAGATATTGAGGATTATACGGGTATCTATCGGCAGTTGATACTCTATTGTTGTTTGCGTATTGAATAGATTGGGATAATTCCGTAATAGAGTTGAGCCTGTCGGAATCAAGATGGAGATTAACGAGAAAAATGAGGTCAAAAATAGAGCAGGTAACCATACAGAATGACTAAAGGATGTTGTCACCATTGCGATTGCTGGAGAGATGATTTCCCAACACAGGAGGCAATCCGATCATCTGATGCACCTGATTCTCAACGAGAAAAGATGTATCAATGTATGTTCCAGACACCAACACAGTTATCTGCTTTTCAAGGATAAGTGTAATGTAGCACAAAGGTTATTGGATAAGTTGCCTGAGGATATTTCAATTCCTTCCGTTGTCCTTTATGAGCTTGATATGGGAATTACGAAATCGAATAACCCCAGAAGAAGAAACAGCTGGAAGCATTAATATCACGCATTACTGTTCTGCCTTTCGGAGTACGGGAAGCCGGGGTCTCTGCGGGAATCAGGGCAGCTCTTGAAAGAAAAGGTCAACAAATCGGGCCGTATGACACCCTCGTTGTCGAAACAGCATTTGCCAGCAATGCCATATTAGTTACTCACAACACCGGCGATTTCCGTGTAGGTGCACAGAGTTTCTTTCAGATCAACAGAATTAAACTTAATCACAAGATGAACATTTGAGGTATCATAGATACATCCATGACATCTCCTCTCCTGAGAAAGCTGTTTTCAGTGTTTGTCAGGGCAATACCACCATCCTTGTGGATGCGCTTCGGGCTCCTGCTTCAATATGTACGAAGTAAAGACCTGAGGGAACAGGTCTGCCTTGATCATTGGTACAGTTCCAGGTCACCGATTCGTTACCGTTTTGTGTAACGTTCTTGAAAGATGCTACCAGTCTGCCTGAGCAGTCATAAATAGCAAGGTCAGCCTGAACCTCGATTCCCAGGATGAAATCTATTGATACCATTTGCGTGCAGGGATTTGGACTGCAGGTTATGGACATGACTCCAACTGGATCTGGTGCAGCTATACCAGTCTCTGATGCAAGTCTTTCGTATACGGTAACGTCATCTATGTAAGAACCAGGCCGGTTTTCGGTGGAGTTGGAGCTGAATCGGAATCTGAACTGCACGGTGTTTCCTGTGAACCGGTGGATGTCTAAAACCACATGGGACCAACCTCCCACATCAGGTATCTCCGGATCTTCGTTGATACCAGCCATAGCTGAGCAGATCGGTTCGAATAGGGAGCCTTCTGTGGTGATCTCCACGCAGACCCTGTCAACGGGATCACAATCGTCGAATTCCTCAATCCAGTTCCAGATCCAGAAATCCAGAAACGCTGAGGAGCTATCAGAAAGATCTATCGGTGGAGAAAGGAGCCAGTTGTCCGCATTGCTCTCGTAGTCGCTGTCAAGGTCAGTTCCCCAGCACATGGTGCCTGAGTGGGGTTGTGACGGACCGTACTGTGGTGTCCCCAGCTCCCATTCATCCTGTGTCCCGCCGTGGGTCCAACCGCCTGAGCCGGACTCGAAATCGTCCTGGAAAACTGTTACGGTCTGGGGTGTGCCGATGGACTTGTACAGACCAAGAGCATTTTCCATGTGTTGTACATACCCGGAAAAATCATTAGCAAGAAAGCAATCCCTGGCATTCTGCTGCTGGTTGTATGCCATCTTTCTGAGCTGTTCCCCGGAGGTGGAGAGGGGCAAACTCCATATATCTGCGTAGAGCTGAAAGACATCCTCGGTAAGAATTCTGGCATAAAGCGCTATATCGTCCAATATAGCCAGGGATTTCTCGAATGTTGCGGAATGCAAAGTCCAATCGGGTTGATCCCTCAGGAGGATGGGATCGGAGGTGTGCCAGGCGGCTTCACATCCTCGAAGGAACCAGATCGGGAACTCATCCTCCGGGTTGCATACCAGTGTCACCACCTCCCAATTTGTAGGATGGGGATGAATATAAAGCGCTGGATCCATCCGCACCCACCCGTAATTCGGTATATAGTAGTCGATAGCCCAGTGATGACAGTAGGTTGATGCTGAAAGGATGGTACTCGTAGGGAACCGGAATGTGAAAGTAGATCTCGTACAGGGGGTTGGCGGCAACACCTTCCAAATACAACTCTCCCTGGCTGGTGATCAGGCTCACACCGGTAAGCAAATCCTCTTCAGGTAAGGTAGCAGAACCAGAGCTGATAAAAACAAGTAGTATTCCAAACAATTGCATATCACATTTCCTTGTACTGTGGTGCCTAAAACAAATGCTGACCTGCCTGCTGAAACCAGCAGGAAATCGGATTTTTCTCTCGTTAAAAACAATTAGCCCGCATAGATCACCAGCTTTCGTAGCGAAACGTCGCAGATGCTGGTGGATACAAGGCTTGCGAGTGCAGACTCCGCAGGCGTACTTCTACAGTACGTCGAGGACGGATGTGCGAGTATGACGCATCTGTATACGTCGCTGCAGTAAAATGCTGGTGAGATTTGCGGTTTAGAGCTTTTGATTGACTATAACCAAAAATCAAGAGCAGCTCAATAATAACAGAATAAGTTCCGCCCTTGCCTTCTGACGGGTAAACAACAGATTCTTCAGTTTACAGTATTCGTCGACCACCTCTCCTTTTAGTGTGCAGGACCTCAGGAAGACGAGATTACACCCCTTCTATGGGCAAACCACTTGAGCTTACAGCCCAGGGCGATGCCAGGGCAAGCAGACCTGAAACTTGCGTTTGTCCCAATTGCGGTGCAGAAGTAACTCACCCGGCAAATACCTCGTGTGCCGACATGGT
>JAUVUL010000182.1 GCA_030600975.1 Candidatus Aegiribacteria sp. | reverse complement strand
TACAATGCTGCAATACCAGGTTTATCTCCGATATTTTCACAAATTTTGAGAGCCTGCATGACATAATCAAGAGCAAGGTCGATTTTTGCCATTCTATAGTATGTCCAACCAATGCTATTTAATGCAGTTGACTGACATTGGGTATCGTTTGTTTCGTTTGCATGCTTAAGTATTTTGAAACCGTATTCCAGTGAAGTCTGAGATTTCCCAAGGCACTGATATGCCCAGCAGAGTTCCTTCAGTATAACTAATTCCAGTTTTTTATCTTCAGTATCCTGTAGCAGTTCCAGCCCCTGTTTCCCGAATTCAATTACTTTTTCAGGATTGATTTCCCTGAATGCCAAGGTCAGATCGGCGAGAACCTTAACTCTATCCAGTCCATCAGTTGTAGAAAGTTTCCTCAGCAGGACTTCAAGATCTGCTTTCCTGGATGTTCCTGTCATACAAACCTCTAACTTAAACCTTCTAGAACAGGAATAGTGAACAAATACTCGTATTTCTTATAGCATAATAACTTCGAAGATTTCGTACGGCAATTCTTGTCGCTGATATAATTACTGGTTGCTGCTTTACCAATAGGACGCTTTCCCCGCCATCTTCAATACTGCCCCTGAGAACGCTTTCGAGCTAAGCAACCAGCTTATCCAGAAGCATGCGGTTCACGGGAAACCCCGGAAACCAGCATAACCAGATGTTTACGGTTCACGGGAAATCCCGGAAACCAGCATAACCAGATGTTCACGGTTCCCGGGAAATCCCGGAAAGCAAATATATCGTCCGACCTCAAAAGAACCTTATCCGTTCTATGATTGACACTGCCGGGTTGTTAACGGTATCCTTATTTTCGTTACTGAATCTGTATTGTGGGCTTACACAGGCAGGAACGGTCATATGCGCATATTAAGAACTACTTTCAATCAAGGGAGCTGCTTTGCCTGGCGGCATTGAAGGCTCAGGCAGACCTGTACGGGGTTCGAAAACCAGGGTCGGTGCCTGCAGATTCGCGGCGGGCGGTGTACGGCTGGTGCAGGGGCAGAATCCTGCAAAAGCCCTGGAGGAGCTGATCCGTCACTGCCGGATGCGCAAGGCCAGCCACGTAAGCTGGGCCTGCAGGCTTGCGCGGGAGGGAAGAATTGACGACATGAAGGGCGATGGAGGCGAAAGCGGCGCAGGGAATGTTATCCTGGACGTGCTTCGTAAGTCCTCTACCGAAAATGTCCTTGTCGCGGTTGCCAGATGGTACGGAGGAAAACACCTTGGCGGATTACGCTTCCGCATTTACAGGAAGCTCACGTCGAAGATGCTCGAAACGCTTTAACCCTTATCTGCAAAGGTCCTGCCCGGCGAGGAAAGCCTTCCTCATGAGCTCTTCATCTTCCATTACTTCTTCAGCGCTTTCGAAAGCACATGCCTGGACGGTTTCGATGATATCCAGACCGGCCATGCCCCATGCTTTTCTCATGCTTTCGATCTGGCTGCTGAAAAGCTCAGGATCGTCAGCCCCCTGGGTCACGACGAAGACGGATCTCTTTGGTCCAAGCTTGCTCTTGAACCCCTCTCCTATCAGGCTGAAAAGCCTGTCTGTGAAAGCTTTCATCTGGGCAGTCATATAGTAGAAGTAAATAGGAGTACCCAGGATAATACAATCCGCTTTTCTCAATTCCTCGAATAGAGGCTTCATGTCGTCATCAAGAACACATACACCCGTATTCCGGCACTTCATGCATGCGTGACAGCCCATGATGTGAAGCAGTCCGATATGAAAGACAGCGGAATCGGCGCCTTTATCTTCGACCCCGCTTAGAACCTGCCTTACTACTGCATCGGTAACACCATCAGGTTTTGGACTTCCAACAAATGCTGCCACTTTCATAGTATTCTCCTCCTCAGTATTCCCAGTCGATTCTGGGATTTGGAAGCCGGAGTATCCTGTCCAGCTTTTGAATCAGCTCCTCCGGCCCCGCCAGATCATCAGTTACGCAAAGCCCCGTCGGCGGTCTTGCTCCGATCCACATCCTTGAGAATGCGCCAACAGAAGCTTCCAGCACTGGAAGAGATCTGTCATGCCCCTGCGTAGCATGTGATTCAGGTCCCAGTGTAACTATGTAACTGCCGGATATTCCCTGCCAGGGAGCATCCTGTTCAAGATAATTCTTAATAGGATCTTTCAGTTCAAGGTTAAAGGTTACGGAATCTCCATGAAGTGTGGTTTTTTCAAGACATTTCTCCAGGTTACATATGCGGATCTGCCAGTATGCGGATGACCTGTTTACGGTTTCGTACTTGGATTTCTCGGTTTTTCTGTGATTTCTGAAGGGAGTCTTCAGAAGATCCTGTATCTGAATTGCTGCAGGCTCGTTCAGTTTTATCAGATGGATCTGGTCACCCAGGTTCTTGATAAGCCCCAGAAGCTCCAGGAGCTGAAAGTAATTCCTGTAACACATCCAGTGAATTGAGTAGGGGCCATGCTCACCCTCAGCAGATCCGCACCAGAAATGATGTGAGAGCAGTTCATTGTCAATGTCCATGTATCCGAGACCGAAACCGTTCTTGCTCCACTGCATATCGGCTCTCGTTATCTCTTCGCGAGAAAGGGAGATATTACCGTGAACTCGCATCCTATCCAGCCTGGACCTGTGAACCAGCTCCCAGTCATCCTTTGTAAGACGAACAGGAGGAGGGGGACTTACATTCAGCTCCAGAGAAGCAGGATCAAACCCGATAAGAGTCTCGTAAGGCCCCGTTCCAAACCCGAGTTTATCGTAATATCCCTGATCGAATATTCCAAGTCCTGCGATGAAAGCTCCTTCAGCAGCATCAAGGGCTATCAGCTCCGCGGTTAATTTCCCCGCAAGCCCTCTCTTTCTTCCGACATAACTTGTTGTGACTCCGCATACGGCAGAGAGGGGAATATCATTCTCAAGATACCTAACCCAGCCCGGTGTAGAGACAGCCAGAGCTTCAGCGTTCCCGTTGAGTTCACCAATCAGGGCGCGGCAGCCCTCCAGAAAAATATCCATTGCTTTTTCATGCTCTTCATTCTCAACCCATGCAACTTCCCGCCATATCCTGTGGCAGGCTTCCATATCTTTATTTGGATCGAATTTTCTGTGTATCATGATTTATCAATTTTCAATTCAATAATGGACTCAGACATACCTGCGAAATCTTTACTGAATATAATCCCACAGATGAGTTAGTGGACAGAATCAGAATGGCCTTTGCTGACCTCTTGTCCTTTGCCGCTTGGGGAAAAGTTGTCTTCTTGAGGTTCTTAATACACTTTTCCAGAATGGACCGGTGCTCTCATCATCCAGAAGTTGCTTCGCATAGGTAATTACAGCTACCCAGAGAAGGGACAGGAAGAAGGCTAACGCAGTGTACATGACAACCATTTTGCCCCTCTTGGGATAGGATCTCAGAGCGGCCGGAACAGCGGGCACCAGAATTTCCAATGTGGGGCTGTCCTTAGCTTCCTCAAGTTTAAGGGATTCAAGTTCTTGCCTCAGCATCAGGTAGATCGCCCGTCGGGTTTCGAGGTTTATGGCAATGTTTTCGTATTCCTTGAGCAAGGCAGGCATGCTGTCCATCCCCGGAAAGTAACTGAGGTTGTCCCCTGCAGCTTTGTCCATCATGCTGCTTCTCAGGAACGCCACCGTCCTGGCAATTTCCAGATATGCTGTGCTGGATGATGACATTGTACCGCTGACACCGGCAAGTTCAGCTTCCGCAAGAAGCAGCTGCGTTTCAAGTGTACCCAGTAGATCCATGGAGAGAATACCCTGCTGTTCGGGAAACAACAATCCGGTTTCCACACGGAACTGCTCCATTCTGTCCTGGGCGATGAGGAGGGATTCCTCAGCTACGCAAAGAAATTCTTCTGCAGCCAGTCTGCTTCTTCTGGCTCTGCTGGTGATTATTGTTGAAAGCTCCTGGTTGGAGAACTCTATGATATCGTTCACAATTGCTGCTGCCTTTTCTCTGCTGTCAGCTTCCATTGATACCACGAAGAAGCCTTCGGGAGTAAGGAAAACCGAAGCCCTCTTCCCGAATTCCAGCAGGGCATCGTCCATAGTGGGAACTTTCATGTCCGGCAGAAGATTATGCTGGAATATTACCCGTTCAAAAACCGTTCTGGAGGTGAGAACCTGGAAAACGAGATTCATATCCAGGGCAGATGACCCCATACTCATCATGCTTCCAATGCCGGCCAGCTGATCGGATAGCAGGCCACTCGCCAGCCCGCCGATCCCCGCAAGACCTAAGGATGACTGTTGTCCGCCGGGGACAACGGTAATTGCAGAGGCAGTCCAGTACTGCTTTCTTGTCAGTGCCCATACTGATGAGGCTAGAGCCACCACAAAACAGAGTATTGCAATTCTGCGAAGGTTCAGCGCAATGGAGCGAATCCATTTTCCGGCAAAGGAGGTCTCTATGTTCTTTTCCATAACCGCATTCTAGTTACTGATCGCATAAATTGTTATACCAATTGAAACAATCGACGTTATCAGCGAGATCATGACCGCATTTCTGTTGAACCAGTTGTAATGGACGTTTACAATATCTCCAGGCAGAAGATGTGCATCTTCAACGTTTCCATCAAGTTCAGCCTCCCGGCCGTTTCTCTGAACGGTGATACTGCTGCCGGCTGTACTCACTGGACCACCAGCTGTAATGATATAATCCAGAACAGAGCTCTCAGGATTGTAGGGTACGGAACCCGGAATACATACCGCCCCACCAACCGTGATCGAGTCTCTGAGAGAAACAAGAATAATAGTATCACCGGGAAGAAGCTCAGAACTTATGAAACCTTCTTCCTGATTCCATACAGGCATCAGGATTTCATTCCTTAGTATCCTGCAGTCAAGGAGGTTGATATTGCCCGATACTCCCCCCATTCTGACCAGGAGGGATTCGAAATTCTCCCCAGGCTGCAGTTCACGTGTCTCCAGGGCATTCGCAGTACTGAGAAGGTAAACAGGATTCTCACAGACATCGATAATGATGCCTGCGTTGTTTGTAAGAAACGGATCGGAAACGTAAGAAACACTTCCCGGTCGGATATTTAGATCAACACAGAGCGTATCTCCGTAATCGGT
>JAUVUL010000180.1 GCA_030600975.1 Candidatus Aegiribacteria sp. | reverse complement strand
GGCTAGGAGTTCCGGTCATCACGGCCTCCAGAGGGACTTACACCCTCCAAGTCACATCCCGGTTCGCTTTCGCTTACCGGTTAACAGCGCCGGTCATTGGCGCTGCGCGCCATGCCCGGCGCACATAAAAAAGGAGCCCCTTGCGAGGCTCCTTTCAATCATTCTGCAGATACTGTCTAGAACATTCCGCCGCCGCTGGTGACCACCCAGCTGCCATTCTCCAGCAAGAGTTCGATATCTTGCTCCTCGGTCTCGCCCATGAAGGTAAAATCGATGGTTACAACCGCGATATCGCCGTCAATTTCAGTACTCTTGATATTGTATTCAACGGTGGACATCAGGGCGAGCATGCCCTCAACCATCTCTTTTTCTTCATCCGACATTTCAGTTATTTCTGACCGCTCATCTTCCGGCAGATACTGCGCCATGGCATCTATATCTCCGGATTTCATGGCATCGAACATACCTTTTACAGCATCCTCTGGACTGCTGGCGCCGCCGCCGCCACATGCCATGAAGACAAGGCCGGCAATACTAAGAACAGCGAGAATCTTTCTCATATCTACCTCCACATTAAAGTATCAGAAGTGATACAGATTCCGTCAGCCGAAAAATGCAACCCCTGAAAACCTGATACGAACGTCAAATACTACAACTGTACAGGTTCCAAAGTCAACAGGGATTCAATTGTCATTTTCCCATGGTTTTCCTGCTGGTTCTGTACTCTTAGAATAACTGGTTCAAAATGGGAGATCCGGTGACCTTCCATGATGATTCCTCCCACGAGAACTGTAGTGAAAGGGAATACCCGGAATACCAGGTGAATGATACCTCGGCATTCCTGCCTCTCAAGGAGGCTTCTTCCGAGATGATGTTTTCCAGCGGGGGCAGGTAAACTCCCTCAAGCATCCTGGAAACAAAGTCCTCTGTGGTCATCCATTCAAGATCCCATGTCGTCAGTCCGGAACCCGATTCCGTGAGCAGGGTTTCCACCAGACCGGGATTCTCCAGAGCCAGCTCTCTCAGTTGCTGGTAACTCCAGTCGATTTGAATCCTTACACTTTCGGACATCAGGTCCAGAAACCGTTCCCCGTCACGGTACTCAACCGCATGTAGCAGATCCCATGTGGAATCGATCGGAGTTGATGACGCAACTGATGAAATTGAGATGACCGTTAATAAGGTGATTATGAAATTCCGAAGTATATCCATGTTCTGCCTTCCCTGAAAACACTGATTGAAACGCGTCCAGCAGCCTCTGAGCTGATCCGGTGACTTCCGGCTTCAAGATGATCCTGCCAGAGTACGGCTCCGGATCTACTGATGGTTATTTCCCCCGCCCCGGGAAGATTCAGCAATATGCAGCCATCTTCCCGGACGGCCCTGAAACCGGATGCGTCTCCGTAAAGGACATTGCTTGTAAAACACGATCCCTGCCTGAGGGCACTTAAGATCTGCTTCTCGGCGACCTCATCGGAATCCGACAGGTTTGCATCGAGGAGTACATGCGTAAGAAGCCTTCTGAACATCATATCGTATGGAAAGACCTCCAGTCTGACCCGTCCGACCCCGAATCTCAGAGCATGAGCATCAGGACCTGCAATCGCGCAGCCTCCTGTTCCCTCCCAGAACTCTATAGCTTTCAGGTTTGGATGTTCCACATGCCTGTCAGGATTCCTCAGTTTTGCTGCAGCGTTGAAAAGCGAGATACCTTTCTTCCAAAGCGACATGTAATTCCATACCTCAACTCCTGCAAGCCCGTCGGTATCCTTCCCAGCTGTCCAGGGATAGCTTCTCGTACGCGGAAGTTTTCCCGGCGCTTCCGTAGGATGCGCAGCAATGGCGATGCCGCTTTTCTCGTTTACGAAGGATATCTGTTCCAGTGTATCCTGGGTTCGGGGAAGCTCGTCTATTCCGTAAACAAGAAGATGGCTGCTCTCCTCTGAATCCTCAAGTTCAGCTCCAGCAAGGACAAAAAGAGAGGAGTTCCAGCCTCCGAAACCCCTTTCCCTTGCATCCAGCGTGTTGTGATCGTTTATTCCAAGAATGTCCACGCCAGCGTTCCGGGCCATCCGGATAACCTGTTCTATTGAACCGGTTCCGTCGGATGCATTGGTGTGAACATGAAGCACCGCTTTTTTTTCTATCAGGTCGACCATCATGCATTCATTCTGGATCAGTGATCTGTTCAACTGATGACAGCTGACTTCTCATACTTGATCCTTCTGCGGAATTTCATCAGCTCGAATACGCTCAGGAATACCAGCGCGGCACTAAGTACGAAGACCCAGTCGAGAACTCCTGGTCCGCTGAAGTAGAGGAACCCGCTTACGAACGGCACATATACCGCTGTCAGTACAAGACCGATGGACCCCAGAATGGACAGGAGCAGTGTCCTGTTGCTGAAGAAATTCCTGTTGAAAATAGAAGTCAGCCTGTATCTCTGGGACAGCACGTTGGCAAACTGACAGAATGCGATTGTAAGATACGCCAGTGTTGTCGCCCTCAGGTATGCGGCTGGAAACACTACCATGTCGGCGGGAAAGATCTCTCCAGTCCGGAACATGCTGAGCGCGTAATTGCCGAAAGCGAGTATACCGATCAGGACTCCCAGGAACACCACTTCAATGGATGTTTGTCTGTTCATTATATGATCGCACTGCTTCCTCGGGGGCATCAGCATTATCCCCTTTGCCGAAGGATCAAAAGTGAGGCATGTCAGAGGCATGACCTCGGCAAGCAGGTCGATGGCCAGAATCTGGAGGGCAAGTATGGGTATCGCCCAGTTACCAAGAGCAACACCGGTAAGACCGAGTATCACAATTACCAGCTCGGCCGCATTCGTTGTCATGGAAGCGAGAACGGTTTTCTTGAGATTGCTGTAGATGGTACGACCTTCCCTGACAGCCTCCACCAGCGTCGGGAAGCTGTCATCAAGAAGTATCAGTTCAGCAGCTTCCTTCGCAACATCCGTACCTGTTATGCCCATAGCAACACCAATATCTGCCCGTTTAAGCGCGGGAGCGTCGTTAACACCGTCGCCCGTTACAGCTACAACCTCATTCTGACCCTCAAGAATATTGACGATTCTGAGCTTATGTGCAGGGCTTACCCTTGAGAATATCACAGAATCATCCGTCATGAGAATCCGGGTAAGCTCTTCATCATCCATGTCTTCCAGCTGCTCGCCTGTATAAACGGGGGGTTCTCCTGACCTGCACAGGCCTATTTCCCTGCCAACCGCCTTCGCGGTAATTGAATGGTCACCGGTCATGATAACTATTCTGATCCTGGCCTCATGACATGCGGCTATCGCCTCTTTTACACCCTCCTTGGGGGGATCGGTCATTCCGACAAGACCGAGGAAGATGACATTCTTCTCTATCTCCTCAAGTACGTAGTCACTTCCGTTCAGCTCGAGGGGGCGGAAAGCAATTGCCAGCACCCTCAGTGCCTGGTTGGACAATTCCTCATTGAGGCTCCTGATCCGTTCCCTGTCCTCGTCGGTAATAGGTACGGCTTTCCCATTCCTGTAGATGTACTTCGAAACGGAGAGAACACTGTCCGTTGCACCTTTCATGGCCAGCTGTACCCTATCGCCGAACTGCCTTATGGAACTCATTCTTTTCCTATCCGAATCGAAGGGGAATTCATGCAGTTCCGGATTTTCCTCGTCCTCTGTGGGGCTTCTGGTTCCCAGTTTTGTGGACATGGCCACCAGGGCGGCTTCAGTCGGATCTCCAACGGAGTACCAGCTTTTATGCTCTTCATCCGGAGGGTGAATTTCTGCGTTGGATGCCATCGTTCCGGCATCCATCATTATCTCTATATCATCTATCTGTTCACTGGTCAGTGCGTTGTCGTCTGAATCCAGTATTCCCCCCTCAGGCCTGTATCCTGTTCCAGTAAGCCTGTATTCACTTCCATCGAACCAGACCTTTGTTACGGTCATTTCGTTCTTCGTAAGAGTGCCTGTCTTGTCGGTACAGATCACTGTTGTAGAACCGAGGGTTTCTACCGAAGGGAGACTCTTGACTACTGCAGAAAGATTAGCGAGCCTTTTACTGGCAGCGGTAAGGGCAACGGTTACCTGAGCAGGGAGTGCCTGGGGAACCGAAGCTACAGCGACGCCGAGTGCGAGAATCATACTTGTTATAAGTGGAAATCCCTGCCAGAGAGCTACTGCGAAGAGTCCGGCACTGAGAAAAACGACTATCAAGGTCAACCATTTTGCCAGGATTCCCAATTCCTTCTGCAAAGTGGATTTAACAGTAGCCGTTTCCTGGGTCATGTTCGCGATTTTGCCCATTTCAGTGGCCATGCCGGTTCGGACGACAACCCCGGTTGCACTACCCGTCGCCACCGTTGTACCCGTGAAGGCCATATTCTCCTGGTCGGATATTATGCATCTGTCCCTGATAGCGTTGGTATTCTTCTCCTGGGGCATGGATTCACCTGTAAGTGAGAATTCCACCGTACGGAAATCGAAGCATTCAATAAGCCTTAAATCTGCGGGAATTTTATCTCCCGCTTCAACTTCGACTATATCCCCGGGCACGAGCAGTGCCTGTGTTATCTCCGTTAGTTCCCCGTTCACCAATACTTTGGCCGGGGATTGGATAAGCTCCTTCAGCCGCTCCAGTATCTTCCCTGCCTTGTACTCCTGAATGAAACCGATAATGGCATTGATAATGACTATAACGAACATTATTGCGCCGTCCCGGTAACTGCCGATAACCATTGAAACGGTTCCCGCTGCTATAAGCACAAGAACGAGCAGGTCCCGGAACTGTTTAAGTAAAATCATCCATTTTGGAATGGTGATGTCAGACACTATCTCATTGGGACCAATCTCGGAGCGGATCTTCCCGGCACCCTTCCATTTGATATAGAATCCATCATAAATAATGTACGCAAAAGCTTTGCTGAAAAACAGAGCGCAAAAACAGATGCCCTGCCACTTAAAATCGGAATTCATACACACAACGACTGTGGCATGGCTGTGGCCAATTCTTTATGAGCGATACGCGCAGGCGCTGTTATGATCCAGGGAACTATTAATGGATATGGAGAAAGATGCGGCAATGCAGACCTTACCTCAATTATACCGATTCTTT
>JAUVUL010000131.1 GCA_030600975.1 Candidatus Aegiribacteria sp. | reverse complement strand
GTAAATAAGCGCCGACTGTTTCCTCTCCTCGGGATTGAGGAACTTGTACCTCAATCCCGAGGAGAGGAAACAGTCGGCGCTTATTTACAGAGGATTAATAATGGCCTCCGAACTGGTTTCAGAGGGAGAGAGGGACGCTGCGCGGATTTGCGATGCTGTACGGGAAGTCATAGCTAAAGCACCTCTGGCGACGATCCAGTATCTGGAACTTGTTGACCCTGACACAATGAAGCCGGTTGAAAAGCTCAACACCCCCGGTCTTCTTGCCGTTGCTGTATATTTCGGACATACGAGACTTATCGATAACGTTATCCTGAAACCCTGAGGGTTTCAGAAGGAGGCAATATTTTGCACAGGTGCTTTCTGGGAGCTAAATTACATAGAATGGTCATAACGGAAGCCGATCTGAACTATGTAGGTTCGATAACCATTGACAGCGACCTTCTTGACATTTCCGGAATACTCCCCGGTGAACGGGTTCTGGTTGCTGATATTGAGAGTGGCGAGAGATTTGAAACCTACGTTATGGAAGGCAAAAGAGGAAGCGGAGTAATTTGTATCAACGGTGCGGCAGCCAGGTTGGTTCACACCGGTGACAGAGCGATTATCATGCAGTACGTATGGGTGGGCGATGATAAAGCTCCACCGAAGGCAAGAGTAGTGGTTGCGGATAACAGGAATCTCAACCCTTCTCTGCTTGACGAATGACAGCCTGCATCATTCTTGCCGCCGGCCGGGGAAAGAGGATGAAATCACCTCTTCCAAAAGTGGTCCATCCTGTTCTTGGAGTTCCGATGGTGATCAGGGTGGTAAGACAGGCAGTTGAAGCCGGTCTTGACAGCCCCGTTGTGGTCGTCGGCCACAGCCGGGAAAGTGTTATCCCATTCCTTAAGGAAGAGGGAGCTTCATGGGCTGTACAGGAGGAGCAGCTTGGAACCGCTCACGCGGTTGCCTGCGGAATGAAGGATGTATCCCCGGAAAGCGTGACTGTCCTGCTCGGTGACGTTCCCCTTCTTAAAAGTTGCACAATTTCAAAACTGGAGGAATCCCGCAGAAAAGCCGGAGCTGCCATAGCGGTGCTTTCATCCATGCCACCTGATCCATCGGGATATGGAAGAATCATCCGGGACGGTGATCTGCTCCGAGCTATAGTGGAAGACAGTGATTGCACTCCCCGGCAACTGGAAATCGGTGAAATAAACACGGGTCTCATGTCATTTGACGGCGGGGTGCTTACTGAACTGCTGAGGGATATCAGAGCCGATAACGACCAGAGGGAATATTACCTTACGGATGCCGTTTCCATTGCCGTGGACAGGGGAATGCCATGCGTGGCAGTAATCGCAGAGGATTACAGAGAAGTATCCGGTGTGAACAATCGTGTACAGCTGGCTTGCGCAACTGAAAACCTCCGGAAACAGGTTCTTGATGCTCACATGATAAATGGAGTTGACATTCCCGACCCCGGCGGAGTGTGGATAGAAGAACCTGTTGAGATTGGTACAGGTGTTTCAATTGGGAGGTCAGCCAGGCTCTCGGGAAAGACAGTTATCGGCGCTGACTGTATCGTAGGAGATGGAAGCATTCTGATAGGTATTGACGTACCTCCCGGCACGGTTATTGAACCCTATTCCGTAATGGGATGGAAAGCTGCCCGATGAAGCATCTTGCCGCACCCTGGAGAAGTACCTACGTTACCGGCTCCCAGCCGGAGGATGGATGCGTGCTATGCAGAATCGGCAGTGAACGTGAGAAGGACAGGGAGAACTACGTTCTGCACCGTGAGGATGATTTTTTCGTTGTACTGAACAAATTCCCCTACATTAACGGCCATATGATGATCGTGCCTATGCGACATGCGGAGGATCTCTCCGGACTTGACAATTCAGAGCTTGATACACTTATCAGGCTTGTAGTGAAGTGTGAAAAGGCACTTGCTGAAGGTATGAATTGCATGGGGATGAACGGAGGGTGGAACCTGGGAGGTTGTGCCGGAGCCGGAATTGAGGGACATATACATATTCATATGCTTCCAAGATGGTCCGGCGATACGAATTTCATGACCACTACAGGTGAAACCAGAGTAATCTCGGCTTCATTGGAGAACAGTTACAGCAGACTTGAACCCTTTTTTAACCTGAAGGCTGATTAGCTGATGGCTGCAGGCGGAGGTTTCCCCTGGAGGTGGGTGATAGCCGGGCTGGCAATGGCCGTTATTGCATTGACCGTGCTCATCCCCCCACCCGGAACAGCACGGGAAGCGGAAAGTACCGATGATACGCCTGAAACGGACTTTGCGGAGGAGAGTGAGCCGGCAGAAGAAGCCTGTACCCCTGATTCGATCCGGGTTCTGGTTCTAAACGGTACCTCGATAGATGGACTGGCAAGCAGAACCCAGCGCCAGCTCCTGCGGTCCTCCTCCGATTCAACAGTCATTCTCGCTCCTTTCGATCCCTCGGATACCGATGAGAAACCATACGAAGAGACTATCCTCATATCTCACCTGGCCGATATTTCAGCCGCAAGGGTAATCGCAAATATCCTTGACAGACCGGAAGACTGCATTGTATGGGAGGTTCCTGCAGGAAATGCTCCTGTAATTGTGGATGTGACCATCTGTATTGGCTGCGATGTGGGTGAAATGATTCCCACCATTGAATAATACCCATGAGAACTATGGAGGTGTTTTTTGTCAGGAGATATTCTTGATACTTTTGTAGAAGCTATTCATCAGCGTCACGGTTACAGGGTTGTCGCTATGGATATGAGTGATGTGCCTCTTACGATGGAGGCTTTCCTTCTGGCTACCGCCGAGAATCGGATTCAGGCCAGAGCTATTGCTGATAGTATGATGGAAACCGCAAGCAGGAATGGATTCAGGAAGCATCACATTGAAGGTTACGATGAAGGCAGCTGGATCCTCATAGATTACATTGATCTGGTTGTTCACATTTTTCTCCCCGAGACCAGGGAATATTACAATCTTGAAATGCTCTGGAGCGATGTACCAACCATTGAATACGATAACACGGAGGAACCGCCGGATGATGACTCCAGGCATGCTCAGGACTGAACTGGAGAGGATTCTGGAATCTTCTGTCCGCAGCATCTGGGGGGAAATAATACCTGATGATTTCCATGCTGACGTATCCGGGTCGGACAATCTGGAATTCGGAGATATCTCCTGTCAGGCAGCTATGAGGCTCGCGGGGATCGTAAAGGATAATCCCCGTTCAATTGCCGGAAGAATTGCTGAAACCCTGACCGACAGTATCGAGGAAATATCATCTGTCAGCATCGATGGTCCGGGGTTTATCAATTTCACATTATCGGATGACTACCTTGCATCCGCCGCCTTCGATCTGGCTTCCCGCGGGCTGCAACCCCTTCTGCCGGATACGGGTGCCGGGAGAAATGCTCTGGTTGAATTCGTAAGCTCCAATCCTACGGGGCCACTGACAGTCGGCCACTGCAGGCAGGCTGTCCTCGGCTCCACCATCAGTAACCTCCTTGAAGCATCAGGATGGAAGGTCAGCCGTGAGTATTACTTCAACGATACAGGAAGGCAGATGACTCTTCTCGGCGAATCACTTGCTGCCAGGTACTTATCCGCTGAAGGCGGCGAAGCTGCAGTTCCGGAAGGCGGCTATCACGGGAGTTACATTATTGATTGGACTGCAGACATCAGGGCAGAGCGCGGAACCGGACTGACATGGGAGAGTGATCCGGATACCTTCATTCACTTTGCCGAAGAGAAAGCCATGCAGATGATTCGATCGGATCTTTCCCTCCTCGGTATAGAATTCGACAGGTATTTCGCCGAGAGTGAGCTGATACCTGAAGCTGTGACGGATGCTATTGATAAGCTTTCCTCTACCACAGTTGAGGGAAGGAGCCTGGTCTACAAGGATGATTCAGGGAAACTCTGGCTCAGGCTCACAGCCCTGGGGCGACCGAAGGACAGGGTGATTATCCGGGACAACGGAATGTATACGTACAGGATGCCCGATATAGCTTACCATCTTGACAAGTTCTCCAGAAAATATGACCTGATGGTGGATATTTTCGGAGCGGATCACCTTGATACAAGCCGCGATGTTACAGCTGCACTGGAATGCCTTCTCGGCAGAAAGGACGTTTCGGAGAAACTGAGGGTTGTCATCCACCAGTTCGTTACTCTGATAAAGGATGGCAGGAGAATAAAGATGTCAACTCGGTCCGGAGATTTTGTAACACTCAGGGAGCTTATCAACGATGCCGGCTCAGCTGATGTTACAAAGTACCTTTTTCTGACCAGAAGAGCGGAAGCCCACATGGATTTCGACCTTGACCTTGCCAGGAAGCAGTCCAGCGAGAATCCGGTATACTACGTTCAATACGCCCATGCCAGAATAGCAGGTATACTCCGCACCGCAGGGGAAGCATGTATAAGTCTGCCGGACGTGTTCTCCAGCGGTATTTCTAAACTCCTGGAAGGTGAATATGAACGCGAGCTGATGCGTCTTCTTGAATCCGTACCCGTTAATGTCGCCGCAGCCGCGGACGCAATGGAACCTCACAGGCTTACCGAGATCCTCGCGGAACTGGCCACCGGGTTCCACAGATTCTACCAGCACGTAAGGGTTGTCGATACCGGCAGCAGAGACCTCTCTGCAGCCCGCCTGATGCTCTGCAGGGCATGCAGGTGCTGTATCAGCGATCTGCTGGGAATACTGGGAGTGGATGCTCCGGATAGAATGTAAATTCGCAATCAATACGTGAACAGGACAGGTTTATTATGGCACTTCTTGTAGTTGGTTCAGTTGCACTCGATACAGTTACGACTCCTGCAGGAAAGGTGGAGGAAACTCTGGGCGGCTCCGCTATTTATTTCTCGCTTGGCGCCGGATGCTTCGATGTTGTAAGAATAGTGGGAGTTGTCGGACCGGATTTTCCAGTATCCGAGAAGAGATTTCTGGCGGAACGCAGAATAGATGTAAGGGGCCTGACCACGGGCCAGGGTCCCACATTCCGCTGGGAAGGCGTATACGGACCGGATTTCGGAGACGCGCGGACTATAAGGACTGAACTGGGCGTATTTGCCAGTTTTGAACCGAAACTTCCGGACGATTATATAAATACTCCCTGCATTTTCCTTGCCAACATCGATCCTGTGCTGCAGCTCCAGGTACTGCAGCAGGTACGCAACCCCCGCTGGATAGCTGTTGATACCATGAATCTCTGGATAGACCAGCAGAGGGATAAAGTACTTGAAGTCTTCAGCAAGGTTGATATCGTTTTTGTCAATGCTTCCGAATCGATGCAGATATCCCGCAGGAACAACCTCTTCGATGCTGCGGATTTCATTATCAGCTCCGGGCCTCGCTACGCCGTTATTAAAATGGGTGCGGCAGGTGCAATGGTCTTCGGAGGAAGTAACCCTTTTATTCTTCCGGCTTATCCGCTGAAAAATGTAATCGATCCAACCGGAGCGGGAGATACCTTTGCCTCTGGAATGCTGGGATACCTTGCCGGCAGCGACAGCGATCTTGACTTTGAGAGTATTAAGAAGGGGCTGGCATATGGATCGGTAAATGCCAGCTACGCCTGTAGCGGCTTCGGTGTTGAAGAGCTCAGGGAGTTGACCCGTGATGATATCGATTCAAAAATGGAATACTATCTGTCCACAAATCAGCTGGGAGAGTTCAGAATATGAATTCGGTTGATTACAGGAGCAGCGGAGTCGATATCCAGGAGGGAGAGAAAGCTATAGCCCTCATGAAGGAAAGGGTCAGAAAGACTTTCACCAGGGAAGTGCTGTCAGACCTGGGCCACTTCGGGGGACTGTACAGGGCTGATTTCGGCCATATGAAGGAGCCTGTCCTTGTGGCCAGCACGGACGGCGTAGGTACAAAGCTTAAAGTCGCCGGTTTGATGGGTAAATACGGGACAGTGGGCAGTGACCTTGTAAATCACTGTGTTAACGATATTCTCGTTCAGGGAGCATCGCCTCTGTTCTTCATGGATTACACACTACTGGTTTGTGGCATTGGATATCCAGACAGGCTTGCCTGTATTTGCATCGCTCTTACCCACCCGCAGCAGATGGGCTTGTAGGTGG
>JAUVUL010000038.1 GCA_030600975.1 Candidatus Aegiribacteria sp. | reverse complement strand
TTGCAGGATTCGGAAGCAGCAATGAAATCATATCTGAGGTCTCCAACAGCCCCGAGAGTGCCCTTCTTCTCAGTTCAAAAAGACACGAAGTAGTTGATGCCATTCTAACCAGGAGGCTTTCCGGCAGTCTGGACAAAGGACCCGGGGCTATAGTGCTTTGCGGCAAGCCAAATGAAAACGAATCCTATATAGCCAATGCATGTGATAAACTGAATATTCCACTCTACAGATCATTGAAGAGTGCCGGAGATTCCGTATCAGTTCTGAACAGGCGGATATTCAAGATTGAACCCGGTGAGTCAGTCAAGATATCCGAGATCGTAAGAACGGTCAGGGAGAATGTGGACATTGAACGAATGATTGAATCTCTACAGTCTTCGGAACGTGTACAGGCAAAAAAAGCGGAAGGACCCATGACCCGACTGAAGGCTTGGGTATCACGGACCTTTACCAGGCAATAGCCGGGAAGCACTTAATGCGATCAAGGATAATCCTCATCTCGATATTTCTTCTTGCAATGGGAGCCACATTTCTGTTCAGGAAGCCTCATTCTCCTGATACCGGAGGTGTTTGGTCACTCACGGATCATCTCTCCGAGCTTGAATATCTGACTGATTCCCTGAATTCAATTCTGGCAGATACAATAAATATTCGAACAGCCAGTGTTGAAGAGGGGGGGACACTAGGTGCGCTTCTGTATTCAACCGGTATTGAAGGAAACAGATACCTTAACTGCTGTAGAATTTTCATAGACAGCCTTGGATGGACCTCAGTTCATGTGGGTGATACCCTTGAAGCGATCTATGCAAGGGATACACTTACGGAAGTCAGAGCAAGACCCAGGAATGGCAGGGGATACTACTGCATAAAATTCGATGGAACTTCTGAACCTGTTGACTGGTACTGGATTCCTGAAGAGCAGTACAGAAGGCTTCGTGCGGTTACACTTGCTGTACGCAGTTCCGTATGGGAAAGTATTGCCTGCGGTGCTGTCCCTCCAGACCTTACACCCTCCGGGTACATTGTAACCCCGCGTGATTCAGTAAGAGAGGTAGCCTACATAAAAGGGCTCGAGAACGAGCTTGCCAACAGACTCTTCGTTTACGATATTGATTTCTATTACGATGTGCAGCCGGGCGACAGTGTATGGGTACTGCTGGAGGAGACCCGGTATCCCGGATCATCCGAAACCTCATTTCGCAGAATAATCGCTGCCAAGTATGATTTCGCCCTTGGTGGAATGACTGAAGCCATACCATTCTTCCATCAGCCCGATTCTCTGGCTCCAGATGGTACTGCCATAATACTTGATCACTATCACCGGGACGGGGCTTCACTCAGAACGATGTTCCTTAAAATGCCGGTTCCATTCGGCAGGATAAGCTCTCCCTATTCCGATTCCCGGATGCATCCGGTTCTCGGGTACACGAGAGCCCATCGGGGTATAGATTACGCGGCCCCTATGGGTACAGAGATATACGCTGTCGGAGATGGAGTAATAACTGTCAGGAGTTTCAGCGGGGGCTACGGGAATCTGGTGCGGGTAAGGCATGCCAACGGCTACGAAACAGGATACGGACATATGAGCGGCTACGCTCAGCATCAGGAAATAGGGTCCTATGTAAGGCAGGGCGATGTAATAGGTTATATAGGAAGCACAGGCCTCTCCACAGGGCCTCATCTTCATTTCGAGATGAAGAAGAACGGTTCCTATGTGAATCCCGCTACTGAAATACTCCCTCCAGCGAATCCTCTCCTTGAGAATGATCTTGATTACTTCATGCTTCAACTTCCTGTTCTTGAGCGTACCTGGTCCAGGATGGCAGGAATGGATATACCGGCTCTGCGTATCGAGGGTACTGATTCGAACAGCACATCAACGGAATGACAGAAAAAGACAGGAATCCTGATACAGTAAAGAACTGGGTGGTCAACGAGTTCTTCTGGGATTCAGTGTTCTCTGACATGTTGTCCAGCCTGGTCTCGAAAAGGCTGACTGCTGTAGGAGGTCTCGGGGGAGCCGCCATTTCGTTTGCAGCGGCAGCAGTTCACAGGCTTGCCGGCCCCACAGTTCTGGTAACACCCTCTGTTGCTGACGCGGAAAGCATAAGGGATGATCTGAACGGTATACTGGAAGAAGTCCTTTATTTCCCAGCCTACGAGACTCTTCCATTCGAAGGTGAATCAGCCCATCCAGGTGTTATATCCGACCGTGTGGAATGCATGGCAGAACTCAATGCCGGGAAAAGAAGAAGCCTTGTAGTGATGCCGGCGTCCGCTCTCATCAAAAAAATACCATCAAAGGACAATTTCTCCTGCCTGCGTCTTTACAAGGGCATGAGGTTATCCATCAGGGAACTTGAGGACTGGCTTCTTGCCGCAGGATTTCAGAAGGAAGGAAGCGTCTGGGAACAGGCCAGGTGGGCAAGGCGGGGCGGCATAGTCGATATAGGAACTTACGGAATGGACAACCCTGTAAGATTGGAATTCTTCGGTGATGAGCTTGAATCCATACGCTCATTCGACCAGAGATCCCAGAGAAGCATTAGGAATCTGCAGGAATGCCAGATTCTTCCTGCCAGGGAGGTCATACTCTCACCGGATCACTGGAACAGGGCAATAGAAAAAGTTCCCGAAGACCATCCTCTCAGCGAGAAGCTCTGGACCGCTAATGATTTTCCGGGTATCGAACACTATCTGCCTGTGTTTCTTGAAAACTGCTGCAGTATGCTGGATTACATACCCGATGATGGAACACTCATAATGTCCGATCCTGATTCAATAATGGCGCATATCGAAGATGCTCTGACCTTCAATATGAATAACTATTCACCTGAGAGCATTCCTTTCAGTTTCAGCAGGCAGTTCTTTTGCAAGGAGGATATCCGCAGCAAACTTGAATCCTGCAGGAGGATAGTCAGATTCGAACCATTCCCGGAGAGGGATGTTGATGCTTACTACAGTACACTTCCACAGGCGAGCTTTCAAGACCATCGCAAGGAGATGATAAGGCAGTTTGAAAAGTGGACCGAAGAGGGTTTCAGAACAGCTGTTCTGTGTGATTCCCCCGCCGAGGAGGAGACATTCCTGGAGCTGATCCCTGATGGAATCAGTATCGATACCGGTGTGCTTTCCATTTCGGAGGGCTTCCAGATGACTGACAAAGGACTGGTCGTACTGGCTGAGAGAAAGCTGCTCTCCGGAAGGAGAAGACCGGAACGGGTCAGGAAATACAGAGGCGGCTCCGGACTGGAGAATGCAGGGGAGATATCTCAGGGAGATCTGATAGTCCATAAACGCTACGGGATCGGCCGCTTTACAGGCCTTGAAAAGGTCGAGACTTCCGGTACGGTGCTGGACTGCCTTGCCATTGAATACAGGGACGGCGACAGGCTTCTGGTCCCGATTAACGAGATAAGCTCCGTGCAGAAATTCATGGCTCCAGAAAAGGTCGAACCAAGGCTCGACAAGATAGGCGGAGTATCCTGGAGCAGGCGGGTCTCAAGCGCGAGAAAAAAAGCAAAGGCGATCGCCGGGAGGCTTGCTTCGCTGTATGCAGCCAGAAAAGCTATGAAAAGAGAACCCCTTGAGCTTCCCGGTCATCATGTGGCTGCTCTTGAGAACAGCTTCCCCTACGAAGAGACTCCGGACCAGATGAAAACAATACAGAAGGTTATGAAGGACTTTCAGAGGGATGATCCAATGGACAGGCTGGTCTGCGGTGATGTGGGTTACGGTAAGACAGAAGTGGCTATCAGAGCGGTTTTCCGTTCAGTTGATTCCGGTTTTCAGGCTGCTGTACTGGTTCCGACCACCGTTCTGGCTGAACAGCATTACTTTACATTCAGGGACAGGCTTGCGGAATTCCCGGTCAGAGTAGAAATGCTCAGCAGGTTTCGAACAAGGCAGGAACAGAGAGAGATCATAGAAAAACTCGCTGTGGGTGATATTGATATTATCATAGGAACTCACCGGCTCTTGCAGAAAGATATCCGTTTCAGCAGGCTCGGTCTGCTTGTTATTGATGAAGAACACCGTTTTGGAGTGAAGCAGAAGGAGTACCTCAGGGAATTGAAGAAGGGTGTTGATACACTGGCAATGTCTGCAACCCCTATTCCCAGAACCCTTCATATGGCCTTATCGGGCTTTCGAGATATCTCCATAATAGCAACCGCTCCGCGGGACAGGTATCCTGTTCATACAGAACTGGTAGGGTTCAACCCAAGAATAATCGCCAAAGCCGTTCTAAGGGAGCTGGAGAGGGATGGACAGATTTTTTTCGTGCATAACAGGATACAGTCCATTGAAAGGATCAGAGAGAAGCTTCATTACCTGTTGCCAGAGGTGAGGATTGCAGTAGGGCACGGGCAGATGAATCCGAGGAAGCTTGAGAACGTGATGCATACCTTCATGGAGGGCCAGTACGATATTCTCCTGTGCACATCCATTATAGAATCCGGTCTGGATCTTCCCAGGGTTAACACTATCATTATAGATAATGCCCACATGTTCGGTCTTGCTGATCTGTATCAACTGAGAGGAAGAGTTGGGAGAAGCCATCATCAGGCCTACTGTTACCTGATCGTACCCCAGAGGAGCAAGCTGAAGCCTGAAGCCGGGAATCGCATCGATGCCATACGCAGATTCACCGAACTTGGATCGGGATGGAACGTAGCCATGCGGGATCTTGAGATAAGGGGCGCCGGAGAGCTTCTTGGAGCATCTCAACACGGTCAGATGATCTCAATAGGCTACGCGCTCTTCGAGGAGCTTATCAGGCAGGAAGCCAGGCACCTGGAGGGAATCGATACCGGATCGGATATTGAAGTCAGGGTTGAAATACCCGGGGATTCCTTTATTCCTCCATCCTATGTACCTGATGTATCGGAGCGGGTCAGGATCTATCGCAATGCATGGAGAGCTTCCTGTGAGAGGGATATAGATGAATGGATAGATTACCTTTCGGATAGATTCGGTGAACCGGAGGAATCGGTACTGAATTGCGCTGAGCGGGCAAGGATAGGATGTCTGGCCCGAAAGGCAGGCATTGAAGAGGTTGTCGTAAGCGGAACAGTCGCACGTGTGGTATTCAGTCCCGGTACGGAAGCATCCAGATCTGCGCCTGACAACATGAAGGTGAAAGTTACTGTTGAGAAAACGGGGAGGATAATCGTAAATATCAGCCTGAAGGGCCTTACAGACAGGGAAAAGGTGAAGAGGACTCTCAGCCTCCTTAGATACCTCAATTCTGAATAACTTTAATTAAAATCAGGTCGGCAGTGGTTCAACATGTATGCCATCCCTTATATTTCCCTGTCGCGGCGGCAGCTGTCCTGATGACCTGCTGTGCAGATGTGGTCACCCGTCGCCCGGAAAGCTATCTTCTGGAACTCTGGGACAGCTACAGTATAGAGATTGACGGTTTAGCTGTGAAGAATCTGTAACCATTTGATTCCAGCTTTTAATTTGTTTTTTTTACTTATTTGAACTACTTGAATCATGGAGGATGAAATGAGATACATTGCCTGTATTGCGTTAATTCTGCTAATTCCAGCAGCCTCTGCTGAAGTTATTGCCAGTGTCGATGATGAGACTTTAACATGGGATGATGTCCTGAACATGATCGGAGGAGAGCAGAACGTTCAGTATCTCGGGATAACCTCCGAAGCCGGCGCAATTGAGGTTCTGCAATCCTGGGTCAGAGAGGAAGTAATGGTTCAGGCAGCCGAGAACAGCGGTCTTGATTCCGATCCTGCAGTCAGAGAAGTAATCGAGCAGGCCAGAAGGCAGATACTTCTTGAGGCGTTCATGGCCGATATAGTTGAGGGGCTGCAGCCTTCACAGCTCGAGATCGAGAACTACGCAGATGTATGGCTCAGTACTTACAGAAAAAGCGCCCATGTAAGACATATTATCCTGCAGGATGAGAATCTTGCGAACTCGCTTCTGGCAAGAATTCGCGCCGGTTCGGATTTTGCAGCTCTCGCACAGGAATACTCCATAGGCCCAAGCAGTGAGGATGGAGGAGACCTGGGCTGGATCATGCGGGGACAGTCGGGCTACATGTCTTTTGATGAAGCTGCCTTCAGGCTTGGAGAGGGAGAAGTAAGCAATGTAGTTGAAACCGGTGCCGGTTACCATATCATTAAAGTCGTAGAAACTCAGCTTCTCGACCCCGAGCCTACAGTTGAAGAAATAAAACAGGTGGTTGCCTTGGAGCTTACACAGGCAATGCAGGAGGAAGCCATCATGGCTGAGCTCGATGTCCTTGAGATGAACCACGACATAGTGCTCTATCCGGAAAGGCTGCTGGAGCATCTCTAACCGGAAAAAGCACCTGATCTGGGCGGTCTGGATACTTGTCGCCATTACTGTTGCTGTAACAGTCGCTGTTGTAGTCGTTATTAACAGGAGGATAGTTTCGGTTAACTCCGTTGAACTACTGGATATCAGCAGCAGGATGGAGAATCGGCAGGTCGCTGCAAGAGTGGACAGCTCTGTCATCTACAGGGAAGATATGGCAATCGTCGGGATTGATCCTTCAGCCCTTGAAAAATGGATCGAGGATGAACTGCTGGCCGCATTGGCTGTGCAGCGGGGTCTTGAGAATGCCAGAAAGAGCAGGCTTCTTCAGGAGAGGGCAAGACAGCTTTATCTGAGGGATGAACTGCTTTCGAGCATATACAGAAGGATACCCTTTCCCGACAGCTCAGATGTATTCCGGTACATGAATTCCGACAGTCTTGCCTACCTGGTTGAGCGGCATTACTACCAGATACTGGTTTCCAATGAAGAAGCAGCTGATTCCATCCATGAAAGACTGGCATTGGGCGAGAGTTTTCAGATCACTGCTGAAAGGCTTTCAATAGGACAGAAAGCCGGCATCGGAGGTGATCTGGGATTTCTGACAGCCGGTGAACTTATTATGTACGGAGTGCCAAGAGGTCACGCGGTTATTGAAGGTCTGGGAAATGTCACATATACCAGCTATGGATGGCATATCTTTCTTGTGGATGAGATCAGACCCCTTGAAGATACATCCAGGGTTGTGAGAAGCCTTGCCGATGATATCTACAGACAGAGAATGGTTGCGGCCAGGGACAGCCTTCTTGAAATTGCCGCGTCAAGCAGGGAAGTTTATTTTGATTCCATGCTTATTCACAGCACCGGACAATATTTTGATGATATTGACAATACAGACGGAAGAGAGGCAGAATGACTGCACTGCTTGTTTCGATCCTTCTGACAACGTTCATCCCTCTTGAGAAGGTTGTGGTCGTTGTTGACAACAGTCCCATCCTGCATTCGGAGGTTGAGCAACTACTTGTTCAGATGGGTCTGGATCCAGAAGGCAGCTACGAAGTAGATTCAGAAACCCCTGAGTACCATAATGCGCTTGAGGAGCTGATTGAGACCCGCCTGATCGTGAATGCTGCGGTAGGCGCTGGATTCTATCCAACCGATGATGAGATCCAGGCTCTTGTACAGGAACAGCTTGATCTCAGCCCACCGGAGTCTGATGTGGATATCGAATATATCTCCGAAGTACTGGCTGATAATCAGGCTGCACAGATATTTATCTTCAGGAAGGTTCAGGTTGCCATGCAGGATATGCCATTGAGTTCGGAGGCGTATCTGGTTGCAAACGCTGGACTTGTTGAGGAAATAATAATGCCCAGGCATATAGGATGGATATATCTTCCCGTCCTTCCTACCGGCCCTGATTTTGATGAAGTCGTGGAAGAAATGGATCGAATGAGGGAGAGAATTCTCTCCGGTGAGTCTTTCGAAGAGCTTGCGATGGAATATTCGGATGACGGTTCTGCCGGGAACGGGGGGTATCTGGGATCATTCGGCCCCGGAGAAATGACTTATGCCTTTGAGGATGCCGCATTTGCCCTTGAAACAGGCGAAATAAGCGAACCTGTTGTGACTCCATTCGGCATACACATAATCAGGCTGGACGGCAGAAATGAAGACGGTACTATTGAAGCCAGCCACATACTCAGGGTTGTTCCAATAGATCTGGATGATATTGAACGCACAGTAACTGAAGCAGAGAGTATACTTCGTGATATCCGCAATTCACGATTATCATTTGAGGATGCCGCCAGAATGTACAGCCGGGACATGTCAAGTTCCGAGAGCGGCGGTGATATGGGGATGGTACCGCTGAAGCTATGGCTTTATGAAGTAGCTGAAGCGGTTGAAGGGCTTGAGATCGGTTCCTGTTCTGAACCGGTTGTCCTGGAGAACTCCGGAGCCGTTGCTATTATCAGGCTCCACGAAGATACTGGAGAAATCGATTGGAACTCATACACTCAGGCGGAGCTTGATGGACTTGTACAGCAGGTTATTTATCAGGATACGTACAATTCCGTGGTTGATTCCTTGCGCGGGGAAATACCGGTGATCTACTTCCTGGAAAATGATGGTGCAAGTGCGGATTGATGTTTACCTTAAACTTATGGGCATATTCAAAACCCGGTCCGTTGCCGGTAAAGCATGCAAAGCTGGCTTTATATACATTGATGACAAGGCAGTGAAGTCATCCCATTCCATTCAGAATGGCGATCTGTTTGAAATCGTGAAACCTGATGGCTCAAGGCTAACAGTTGAAGTACTGAAGATCCCGCCCGAGAAGCAGGTTTCCAGAAAGGATCGACCAAGCGCGCCTGAGTATCTAGTACAAGACCCTCCCGTAAGCTCGCGGGAGGGCCAGCAAATGGGCGGCGCGCAGTCTGCAGGTACCAATTACCTGCGCAACCCCAATTCTTTGAGCACCAACTTGTAGCTATCGGACTTC
>JAUVUL010000137.1 GCA_030600975.1 Candidatus Aegiribacteria sp. | reverse complement strand
GTCCATCACCGTTTGGAACAGAACTGGAAGGTACCTGGCTTCTTGACGATTCCACGTATCAACTGACCTTTATATTCGCGGACAGTAACTGGACTGTTCAGGACGTATCAGACACATGGAACGGTACTTTCACTTTGAATACTGCAGTCTCTCCAAAGCACATAGACTTGCTCTGTGCCAGCAGTCCCGACAGTGGCCAGATTGGCACAACTGCCCTTGGGATTTATGCCCTTAATTCCACAGCAACTGCCTGCACACTGGGTATTAATGACTTCGGTGACACTGTCAGGCCCATTGTTTTCGGTTCTGACCCAATGATTATAATTAAACAGTAGGGACACTGTGTGAAAATGGGCTGCATTCGCAGCCCATTTCGCCATTCATTCAGATAAACAGGGATTATTTACACACTACTATCCTGTCGGTAGTAACCGAACATGAAGGGTCGATTGGCGGTACAGGTGCCTTAGTTCGTGCGGGCGCCCTCCGCAGAATATTATCGGATTACTGCTGAGAGTTCTCCAGGCTGTCTGCAAGTTCCCTGAGGGTATCTTCAAAGCCTTCCACGGGAGGTCCTTCGTTGCTGAGCACCCTTATGTAGGTGGGATCAGCAGCTTTCATCATGCCCTTTTCAACCATACGGGCCTGGAGTTTCTCCGTGGGTTTTACAGGGCTGAACCTGTGGTCCAGATCTGCTGCATGGCTTATTACCAGGGCGAAGTTTTTCCCTGAACCATCCAGTTTCCTGATGAACTTCCTGGTTTTCCCGACCACCCTGCCGATGCGTACAGGGCTGAAGACAACAAGGGTGTCCCATTCACCAGAGGGCTTTTCATTATCCTTTATGGATACAAGTTGCGTCTCGAAACCTCTGGACTTCAGGTCCTGGTCGAAAAGTACGGCACATTTTTTGCTGTTTCCGAAGTAGGACATGTATGCTATCAGTACGTTTTTCATCATGCAGGAATAATAGTGAATCCTATTTCATATGCAATGATTGGCTGCCGGGGATGTATTTCATTACTGCAAAGTCCGGAGAGATATCGGAAAATTCCGGGTTGTGATTCATAATTACCGGGTTGCATCTTTACATGGAATAGTATTCGTGCTTATTTAGTATTATCTTTACTTATTATAGAAATTCAACAGAATCAGGAGATAATATGAAAACACTGATGACCTTTGTGATCGTGCTGTCAATGCTGACAGCAGGTTGCTCCAACGGAGTAGCGGCCCCCGGCAATGTAATAAGAAGCGCCCTGCCGGAGAAAACACACACACTTACCGATGCCTGGTCCAGGGCCGGTAGTGCTCTCTTCGCCAGGGGCTGTCCTGTTCAACCGGATACCTATACCGCTGTGCATGAAATATCTGGAAGCGGAATAATAGTTATTGATGTAAGAAGCTACGATTTCGATCCCATTGCAGCGGTAATTGATGGAGATGGCAATCTCATAGCCTTCAACGACAACTGGAAAGAGACCACCAGTGCAAGGATTGTACTTGATGGAACCCCGTTAGGAGGACAACTCCTGGTCTTTTCGCCCGATGATACCAGGGGTCTTTACGACGTTATTATTGAGGAAGGAACTCCTGAGGATCTTGAAGCCTTTATTCATGCAACCGATTTTTCAGGAGGGATGATAACGGGATGGATCGAAGAAGGCAGCTACAATGCTTACCTGTATGGAATCCTCAGAGAAGCACTTGAGAACGATGTTTACATTTATAACTACTCCCAGGCGGAACTCTTTCCTTTCACGATGGAGAACGAAGAACTGGTTTCAATATCACTGGAATCCGATGATTTTGACCCCTATCTGATTCTTATGACCATTGAAGAAGGAACCTACTCATTCGTGGAATACAATGATGATTACAGCGGCTCTTACTCCAGAATAGTCAGAGAACTGGACGTGGGAGATTATATAGTCCTTGTCATGCCCTATTCCGCTGGAAGTCATGGAAGATTTACTCTTGAGATGGAATCCATCGACGAGGAAGCACTGGAAAAAGTAGAAATCCCCGCTCCGCAGATGGACATGAACTATACAGGTAATATAATTCCTGACAGAAATTTCGTGATTGCCTGGTGGCCGGATATTATAGAGAGCTGGGAAGCGCCCGGATTTCTCAATCCCTTCACTCCGGTGGCTGCTTTCACATTCACTGTTGAAAATACTGCGGTTTACGAATTGAACGCTTCCGGTTACATCGATGTATGCCTTACTCTCCTCCAGAGGGATACTGAAGGTAGCATACAATGCATCGCCTCAAACGATGATTACCAGGATCTCGGTTCAGACTCAAGGATTGTTAAACCACTCCTTCGGGGTGATTACATTGCCCTCGTATCACCCTACAGTGGTTCGGATGAAGATGAGGTAACATTCTCATGGTCCGAAGATGACGAGGGCATAAGTACTCTCAGAGTCGGCAGGTCAACGGAAGTATACGCACCCTATGAAACTGAAAGCCTTATTTACAGGCTCAACCTTCAGGCAGGCATAAGCTACTCCATATCCGTTGAAAGCGATGAACTGGACCCTACTCAAACGCTCATCATGCCTAACGGAGAGAACCTTTACGACGATGACGGCGGGGATGGAAACAATTCCCTTCTGAGATTCACCATAAATGAAGACCAGGCGGGAGACTGCTTTCTGATGGTCGAAAAGTACTCCTCCGGTGAAGGTACCTTTACCATTCTTCTTGAAGAAACATCAAGATAGGAGAGGGTAACTCGGGGCTGTCAATCCTGGCAGCCCCTTATCGAGGAAATCCTGCTGATCCTGAAGCTCGGAAAAAAATAGAATGTGACTTCGAACCTGCCTGGACTGACAATTACTTGTTCTTGATTAAGTAAACGGGAATAAATCTTGATGATAATACCTAAATAGTATTATACTATTCAATCAAAACGGTTGCTTTACAGTAGGCAGGAATCATGAAAACAAATCGAGCTATATCCATAAACAATAGCCTGGTACACGGTATATGCAATTATTCCTGCAGACTGTGCAGCATAAATACGGACAGCTATGACGGTCCTAGAGAGTTTCAGTCATACACTGTTACGAAAACACTTATTCAACGGGTATTGCAATCAGCGGAATCCGGGATTCATGTGCGCTATATAGCCAACTCAGGCGATGGTGAGCCAACTCTTCACCCTGAGTTCAATGAGAGAATAAGGATGTTCGGTGAAATGCTCAGTGAATGGAGTGTATCCGCTATTCCACCACCGGAAGTTTCCGTTGTGACAAACGGTTCAAGACTGGATAAACCCGGGATAATGGATACATTTCTTGAGAACGGTATCTCACTGATCATCTCCTTACCGACGATAATACCTGAATCATACGGATTGATCATGGCGAACGACAGCAACCTGGGAGAAGCTATGCTCTCAATCACGCTGCCGGGTGTTGAAAAGGCGATGGAGTACAGAGCGAAGGAACAGTTGTCAAAACTCTATTTTCACATCTCTCCACCCGAGACAGAGATCATAAGACATGACTTCCCGGAAACAATTGACTATCTGACGAGGCTTGCACGCAAGAAGGGACTTGGAGAGATAGAACTCGTACTGTTTCCCGCAACCAGTAACCGATCAGGTCTGATCCGGAGCAACATTGTTACAGTCGATATGTACAAAGACCTGTTCAGGAGGTACAATGGACGCACTGTTAATGACGTGAACATTCGGATGAAGCTTGTCCTGAAGCGTTTTTTCTCGAGCACAGGCGAGATAGCAGACCTTGTAAGAAGCTTCAAATTTCCCTGTCTCTGGAACGCGAACTTCTTTATTGCCGCTGATGGAAGTTCAATCTGCTGCAATGATCAGTCCGCGCGGAACCCTCTCGGCAATATTCTTTCTGATTCACTTGATTCCTTGATGCAGTATAAAGAACAGTATATGCCCGGTCAGATATGTTCCGGCTGTAATCAGTCACCGGAGCGCCTCAAAGGATCTGCTGAAGCTGTTCTTTTCTCCTTCATTGCGAAATTTCGCATGTTGTCAGCTGAAATTCTGAATCGCTATTCAGCATCAAGTGACAGCATATTCGAACAGAAAGAATCTCTTCTTTCAGAAAAAGACACTGTCAAACAAAGCAATAGCCGGGTTGAAGAAGTTAAACAAACCGGTGAAAATACAATTGATACTATTTCAGATGCCACGCTTCCGGAAAGCATAGATGAGATGAAAGAAGCCTTCAGATTAATATATGATACTTATATCTCATCCGGTTTTCAAAAACCGGATCCTTCTTCGATGAGAATTAGCTTTCACAACCTCCTACCAACAAGTTCTCTGATAACTGTCAGGAAAAACGGGAATGTCTGTGGAACATTAACCATAATTCAGGAGTCTGATGACCGACTCCCGATTAACGAGCTTTTTAACAGTGAGATCAGCAAAATACGTAAGAAAGACTCTCTCATCTGCGAATTATGCAGTCTCGCAGTGGATACTTCAATAACACGCGGCGAGAGCAGAGTAGTTCTCCTTTCTCTCTTCAGAAAGGCTTTTATACTGAGTCATCATCTTCTGGGCTGCACTGATTTATGCATGATGATCAATCCGCACCATTGTGACTATTACCAGAAGGAATTCAATTTTGAAAAGATTGGACAGGTAAGACATTACATTAAAGTGAACGATGCACCCGCAGTTCCTATGAGGCTTGATCTTATCAAGGGCGCTGAACTGTTCAAGAAAAGCAATCCCCGCCTGTATCAATATTTCTTCATTGACGATCACCAGATGATTAAAGAACGGTCTTTCCATGAATTGTATAACTACAAGAAAATATATAATGTAAAGTACATTAATGATCTTGTTGAAAGTCAGAAGGATCTTCTAACAAATCTGACAGAAGAAGAGATCAGGATTCTCCATAGCTTTTACCCTGAATTGAGATAGGATGGATTTGTGAAGATACTTCTGATCTCATCCAACAGAGAAAGGCATCCGTGGCCGATTCCGCCCAATGGAGCGTGTTATATTGCCTCAAGTCTGGAGCGCTCAGGCTTTGATGTTCAATTACTGGATATACTGTTTGCTGATAATCCTTCTTCCATGATTACCAGAAAGATTCGCCGATTCATACCGGATCTGGTAGCCGTCTCAATCCGGAATATCGATAATCTGGATCGTCAACACTCTCATTTCTACCTGGATGCTGTGAAAGAAAATGTGATCGATCCTGTCAAAAGAGCGACGTCCGCGCCACTTGTGATTGGAGGAGCAGCTGTCAGTATCATGCCGGAGAGGATCATGGATTTCCTGGGTGTGGATTATGCAGTATTCGGTGAGGGTGAGGAAACTATGGTACAGTTTGCCCGGTATCTTGAGTTGAATTCTGACATTTCATCGATAGGCGGTCTATTCTACAGGAATGAGAGCAGAGTAACCGGGAATCCTGTTGTAAGAATCGAAGATCTGGATGAGCTGGCCCTGCCCCGGATTTACAGGTGGGTTGACTGGGAGAAATACCGTCTCAATTACTCCCTGTATCCCGTTCAGACCAAGCGGGGCTGCGCGCTTACATGCAGTTATTGCGTTTACAACAGAATAGAGGGGTGTCATTACAGATTGAGAGACCCTGAAAGAGTTGTTGATGAAATCGAGGATATTATTGAGAACTGTAATCCCCAGGTAATTGAGTTCACTGATTCAACATTCAACATTCCTCTTGAGCACGCATTGGAAATCTGCAGGGAGATAATCAAAAGGCAAATCAGAGTATCCTTTAATACAATGGGAATCAACCCTGGTGCTGTTACCGAAGAGCTTGTTGCGCTGATGAAGGAAGCCAATTTCATCGAGGTATCCTGTACACCCGAATCGGGTTCTGAGAGAATGCTTAAGGCTCTGGGGAAGAATTTCACGTTGAAGCATGTTGAACGTGCCGCCCGACTCCTTAGCAAAGCCGGTAT
>JAUVUL010000041.1 GCA_030600975.1 Candidatus Aegiribacteria sp. | reverse complement strand
CAGGGCTGCACCAGCTCTCGCTCGGGCTTCCATGTGCTATGACAAGGACTCCGATCTCTCCATCAGCCCCGCCATCTTCGTAAGTTCCGGCAACAACAGTACTGGCCAGTTTAGGCAAGATCAGTGAAGCGGAGCCACAGTTTGCTGCTGCAGAAGCAGTGCCGATGGCGGGAGTACTGCTTGGGTTGTCAGCCTTGCTGGGTCAGGGATTACTTGATGTCGGCAGGAAGGTATATGGCAGTCTCAGCAACGGTTATTTTGGTCTCCGCTCGACACTTCTGATGTTGGGATTCATGGCACTGTTGCGGATAAGAACTGCGGAGCAGTTGAGTGGTTACGCACCGGGAGAACTTGGATTGATACTCGGGCTTGACCGTGCTCCTGAGGTTAAAACGATTCGCAGAAAACTCAGGGAGATGGGTGAACGGGGCTTGGCTTCTGAGTATGCTTCCGAGCTAACCCGTCACTGGGTGGAAGATGATCCTGACAGGTTGGGTTATCTGTATGTGGACGGTCATGTCCGTCCGTATCACGGCAGGAAGCACATACTGCCGAAAACATTCGTTCCTCGTCGCCGTCTTTGTATGCCTGCCACCACGGATATATGGGTGAATGATCGCAATTCAGATCCGCTGTTCCATGTGACCGCTCCGGTCAACGACGGTCTTTTGTCCATGATGGATGAGAAGATACTGCCGGAGGTCCGCACGCTGGTTGGAAATTCCCGCCGTGTCACGATGAGATTAAACCGTGAGGGCTGGAGTCCCACAATTTTCGAGAAGTGGTACGGGGAGGGGTTCGATGTACTAACCTATCGCAAGGGGAAGTATGATGACTGGCCCGATTACTGCTTCACTGATGTGAAGATGAAGGCATCAGGTAAAGAGGTTACCTACAGACTGGGTCAGCGATCCATACTTCTTGGTAAGAAGTTCTGGATGCGTGAGGTTCGACGCCTTTGTGACAGTGGTCACCAGACTTCGGTGATGACAACCCGGCAGGATATTGAGATAAAGGAAGTGGCTGAGCGGATGTTTGCGCGGTGGCGTCAGGAGAACTTCTTCAGATACATGCGGCATGAATTCAACCTGGATCATCTCTGGACATATGATATTGAACCTGTTGATCCTGAGCAGTTGATACTGAATCCTGAAAGGAAGAAGCTTGATAAGAAGCTTCGCAAGCTTAACAATGATCTCGGGAAACTGCGGAAACAGTATGGAAAACAGGTTCTGGAGAACTCACGGAACAATCTGAGTAATGAGATTCAGAAGAAACTGGAGGATGAGATTAAAGCTCTTGAGCAACAGTGTAGTGAGCTCAAAACAATTATCAAAGGTTTTCCCAGGCGGGTAGCAGTTAAGGATTTCCCGGTCGGTAAAAAGATCGTTGCACAGGAGCGGGAACGCAAAGTACTCACTGACGCGATCAAGATGGTCGCGTATCGCGCGGAGACAGAACTCGTGAATGTGATAAGACCCTTCTATGCCCGTCATGAAGACGAAGGGCGCAAGTTCCTCAAGACTCTATTCCAGTTGCCTGCGGATATTGTACCTGATAAAGAGGGTCAGTGCCTGGTTGTGCGCTTACACGGCATGGCAAGCAGAAGGCACAATAAAGCTCTCAAGGCCCTTTGTGAGATAGTGAACTCGGAAGAAATCTGTTACCCCGGCACTGATCTTCGTATTGTCTTCAATGCTGAATGAGTTGTATTGTATTCTACGCGATGTCAGGAGCCCTGAAATTATAAAACCATTTGTTGAGAAATCTTCTGTAGAATCTATCCTGAAGAAAAGCTCGTACTGGTAGTTCTCTATGAATTCCTCCCACGAGTCATAACCACTGTTATTAGCATAATCCGCGAAGGTCGTTTCTCCTGCTACAACTTCCACGGAGTCAGGATACAGAGAAACACTATAGTAACCTGGAGAAAGTCCGGGAAAGCAATAGACCCCGTTTGAATCAGCTTCCACCGTAACTCCACCGGGCTCAAGGGTAACCGAATACTCGAATTTCTGCTCGCCCCGTCTCCAGTATCTACCGGAAATACAACCGGTTTCTTCAACAGGTAAACCCATGATAGCACACACCAGAATAATTAAACCAATTGCTGCCATTGCTTCCTCCTGCAGCCAGTATAGTTAATTTATTTCCTGCAGTAAATAATGATAAAGCGTCAGATTCTCCTTTCCTAACCGGAATGTGTCCACCATTACCCAATTCTCACTTTACGATAATTAGAATTTAAAATTTAATTTCAAAAGCAAATTGGGACCATAACTTCCCAGCCTAAGGAAGGTAGTTAGAATCATATCTCTGCGAGATGAAAAATCAGAAGACTAAGATAGAAAACTCAAAATACAAAAGAACACGCAGTTTCCCGCATATAATATGGAGACATCTATGCCGGTGAAGAATCTTCATACATCCACCTGCATGCATACTTCACAGTATGCCTCTGGAAAGGCTTATGAGATGCAAGTAGAGTGGCTCATTACACTCCCCTGTTGCGGACTCTATAGCGTTACATAGTGATCAGGTTTCGATAACAGGAGGCACCGGGGATAGTGAATCATCCTGTTCATCGGGTTCGGTATCTGAGCGGTTCTCATCTGTGTCCATGGAAAGCATCAGGTCTCTGTCCTTGAGACCTACGAATTTGCCGAAGGCCGATTTTTCAAGCAGGAGAAGCCTGGCAGCTTTCTCCACGACCTCAACGGCATCGCACGCCGAGTCGATATCCTTTCCAAGGCCGAGAATTCCATGCTTTCTCCAGATTACGCAGTCACTCTCGCGGAAAGCTCTGGCGGTTTCTTCTCCCAGTTCCCAGGTTCCGGGAGTCATGTAATCCATGAACCGGACACCCCTGCTCATCAGAAGAGAGACTTCCGGATGGGACCTGTTCACGGCATCCTCCAGCATTTCCGCGGGGAGGTCGCTTGAGGAGAGCGCAAGCATGTGGGTGGAGTGGGTGTGGACCAGGGAGGCGGTTTCCCACCCCCGGTTGGTGGCTTCCGCCAGCACCAGAAGGTGTGTACTGAATTCGGTTGTCGGCTCCTTGGAGGATGCGAACCGAATTACTTTCATTCCATCCGCCGAAATCCTTACGGGAATGATTTCGGTATCCAGCTCAAGCAGAAGCTTTCTGAACCTGCTTCCGGCACAGGTAACAAGAAAAGTCCGCCCGGCGAGTTCCGGTATGGGGGAGGGGAGGATGTCTGTAACGACATCCTCATCCCATAACGAGTTATCGGACCCCTCAGGCAGAAGTACGGAGATATTACCCGCATTGGCTTCGGCCCAGCCTGTTCTTGCCAGCTCGACGGCAATACGGCTTATATCCTCCTTTGTTGCCCTTATGAGGTCCATTTCATTCCTCTCAGAGAATATTACCCGCGACCTTCGAAATAATATCCAGTCCCTTCAGAATCTCTTCGTCGGAGATGTTCAGCGGGGGCCTGAACCTGATGCTTTTCTGGCCGCACGGAAGAATGATGGCTCCGTTTTTCATTATTTCAGCAACCATATTGTCCCTGATTTCGCCGTCGGGAAGGTCAAACGCGCACATGAGGCCTTTGCCCCTTACGTTGGAAATCTGTTCGGGGTATTTCTTCTGCAGATTCTTAAGACCACCAAGGAGGGTTTCACTCCGGGAACGAACATTTTCAAGAATGTTCTCCTTGACCATTATATCAAGGTATTTATTACATCTTACCATATCCACGAGATTGCCGCCCCAGGTTGAGTTCAGCCTGCTGGATTCATGGAATACGTTGTTCTCAATACTGTCAATCCGCCTGTTCGAGGCGATGCCGCAGACCTGTGATTTCTTGCCGAAGCAGAAAATATCAGGTTCCACACCTATTGACTGCCAGGCCCACCATTCACCGGTGAGTCCCATACCGGTCTGGATCTCATCGTAGATCAGCAGGAATCCATGCTTGTCAGCCCTGTCGCGAAGTTGTTGAAGATATTCAGGTCTGAAGTGATTGTCGCCACCTTCTCCCTGGATAGGCTCGATAACAAGACATGCGATATCATGGCCATACTTGCTTATGGCATCGTCTATCTGGGCGAGTGATTTCTTCTCAGCCTCGATAACCGCATCCAGATTATCCTCAAGAGGGAATACGATGGCGGGTGGATCCACCCTGGGCCAGTCGAACTGAGGGAAGTACATGTACTTCCTGGGGTCGGCGGTATTTGTCATGGAAAGCGTATATCCGGATCTTCCGTGGAAAGCATGCCTGAAATGAATCACTTTCTTGCCGATCTCGCCTCTTCCGGCCTTGAGATTCTCCCTGACCTTCCAGTCAAAGGCTGTCTTCATTGCATTTTCGACTGCAAGTGCGCCGCCCGACACGAAGAAAAGGTAGGGATGGCTGTCGGGAATAACCGTATCAGCGAAAGCTTCTACAAATGAGGCAAGTTCTTCCGTGTAGAAATCGGAGTTGGAAGGCTTGTTAATCGCTATATCAGCAAGATGACTTCTGAACTCTTCCGTACAGAGCGCGGGATGGTTCATTCCTAGAGGGGCCGACGCGAAAAAGCTGAAGAGATCAAGATAATCTCTGTCTTCAGCCGCATCGTGTATCGTACTTCCCTTGCTTTTTCTCAGATCGAGTACCATATCAAACCCGTCTGCCAGCATATGGCTTGCTATTGTAGATCTGACTTCTGATGTTGGTATGTGTTTCATTTATACCACCCCTTTCCTGGAGATTGAAATTACATTTTAGCGTTACTGTTGAACGCAGATGTCCGGTTATCCGATTACAAAGATAAGTTACCTTATGAAGAGTGCCTTCAAATCTCATTTCTGCAATGCTTTTTGTCAACACTTCTTGCAGGAAATAATATGCAGGAGCTATATTCCTTTTGTTTGTTTAATGCGTAATAGTACTAAGCCGTAAATCATTCTTACAGGGGGCATCAATGGAACCTATCAGAAGTCTTGAGGAAATGAAAAAAATCGCAAGGGAACTTCCCTCGAAACGAGTAGCCGTTGTACGTGCCGATGAAGTAGAAACCATGAGTGCAATAGGTTCTGCAGTTAAAGACGATATGGCGGATGCTGTGCTGATAGGCCCTGAGCCGGGAATCAGGGAAGCCGCTGAAAAGGCTGGTTTCGACCTCAACGGTGTTGAGATCATCCATGCGGAGGATGACAAAACGGCATCCGAAAAGGGTGTCGAAGTTATCCGTTCCGGCAACGCGGATCTGATAATGAAGGGCTTTGTTGCCTCAAGTACTTTCCTGAAAGCCATTCTGGACAGAGAGAAGGGAATCAGAGGACCCGGAGTCCTGAGCCATGTTGCCGCATTTGATGTTCCCGGATACCATAAGCTTCTGATCATTACAGATGCAGCCATGAACATAGCCCCGGATTACGATCAGAAAGTAGCAATGCTTAAAAATGCCATTATCGTGGCCAGAGCCCTCGGAATCGAGCATCCCAAATCAACCTATGTGTGCGCAAAGGAAATCCCTTACGAGAAAATGCCCTGCACCATGGAAGCTGCCAGGATGAAGGAAATGGCTGATGCCGGCGAGTTCGGGGATATTATCTTCGACGCCCCGCTTGCCATGGACCTCGCCGTTTCGGCCGAAGCCTGCAGGATCAAGAAGATAGATTCTCCCGTCGGAGGTGATGCGGACATCCTCGTCCTCCCGGATATAGAGGCTGCAAATATTCTTTACAAATCACTGATCTTCATTTCCGGTGGAGAACTGGGAGCTGTTATCATGGGAGCCAACAACCCTGTAGTCCTTACATCAAGAGCTGATTCTGCCGAATCAAAACTATGTTCCATCGTTCTCTCAACTGTTGTCGCCAATTATGGAGCCGAAGGCTAGAACTGATGAAACTGGCCATTGCGAGCGATCATGCCGGTTTCCCCTTGAAGCGCGACCTCATTCCGTGGCTTGCTGAGGAGATGGATCTGACCATTGAGGATATGGGCACTTCTTCGTCCGATTCGGTTGACTATCCCGATTTCGCCGGAGACCTGTGCAGGCATCTACTGGAGGGAAAAGCTGAGCGGGGCATCCTCATTTGCAATTCGGGAATAGGCATGAGTATGAGTGCCAACAGGTATCCCGGTATCAGGGCAGCCCTCTGCCTGTTTCCGGGAATGGCCTTCTATGCCAGGCATCATAATAACGCGAATGTACTGATTCTGGGAGGCGGGATAATCGCTCCTTTTCTTGCCAGGGAGATCACTACGGTCTTTCTCCGGGAGGAATTCGACGGTGGTCGGCACAGCAGAAGAACCGGCAAGATTGAATCACTATCACAAACCGATTTTCGTTAATTACACTGGGGAAATAAATGATTGATATTGTCTGTGGGGCAAGACCCAATTTCATGAAGGTTGATCCGATAATAAAGAACATAGATCCTGCTTTCGAGGTAAGGATTGTTCATACCGGGCAGCACTACGATCACATAATGTCCCAGAGTTTTTTCGATGAGCTGGATCTGCCCAAGCCTGATATTAACCTTGAGGTGGGTTCAGCGAGCATAACCGTACAGACCGCAACCATCATGAAACGTTACGAGGATGTTATTCTCAGCCGGATGCCCGATGCGGTGGTAGTTGTAGGGGATATCAATTCGACACTGGCATGCTCACTTGTTGCCGTCAGGTACGGCATACATGTAATACATGTTGAGGCGGGACTCAGAAGTTTTGACCGTGGCATGCCTGAAGAGATAAACAGGGTACTCACCGACCAGCTTGCCGACCTGCTCCTTATTACCAGCTCCGAAGCGCGTGATAACCTGCTTGCGGAAGGGAAGAGCAGTGAAATGATCAGGCTTGTAGGGAATCCCATGATAGATACATTGCTAAGGCTTCTACCAGTGGCGATGGACAAAGGAGAGCAGTTATCGGAAGAACCCTTCGCGCTTGTTACACTTCACAGACCCTCGAACGTTGATGATCCCGACAGGCTGTCCGCAATACTGGAAGCACTTGGCGGCCTGAATGACCTGAAAGTGATCTTCCCTGCGCATCCGAGAACTCTGGGGCACATTTTCGACTGGGACATTACAATCCCGGACAGGATTTTAATTGAAAGGCCCCTGTCATACCTTAACTTCATCAGGGCGCAGGCTGAGGCTTCGGTTGTAATAACCGATTCCGGAGGTGTTCAGGAGGAAACGAGTGTTCTCGGAGTGCCGTGTGTTACCGTGAGGACCAACACTGAAAGGCCGGTTACACTGGAACTTGGAACTAACGTTCTCTGTCCGGATGTAGTTGGAATAGTGGAAGCAGTAGCGAGGCAGATCGAGAACCGCCCCGAATTGCCACGGGAGATCCCGCTCTGGGATGGGAAAGCCGGTATCAGGATTGCTGCATCAATAGAAAACTATATTGGAGCGAAGAGATGAAACCTGTTTTTGTTACATTTTGGACCTTAGTGCTGTTGATACCTGTTGTTGCCTGCGGATCCAACGATGGCGGCAGTGAAAGCGGAAGCCCGGATTCCGACCTTTACGTTACCGCTGCCGACGCGGGTACCCAGAAGTTCGCGGTTTCGATTCAGGGTGACGATGTGGGATACATGCAGCTGGACATTGAAGACCTTGGAACCGATTCACTCCTTATAACGCAGACCATCAGCTGGAACATGATACTCATGGGCAACCGTAGAGATATCGAAATGACCATGATCGCTGTTTCGGACAGGGAGTACAATCTGGGGCACATGGAGATGCAGATGTCAGACGGCTCGGCAACTATTACCATAAGGGCCTGGAGGCAGGATTCTCTTTTGATCTCGGAGATAGGCACGGCTGGAAGGGTAATAGAGAATGAAACCGTTATCGAGGGTGATTATCTGCCGGTTCTGGCAGATCTGGCGTGCGCCTCAATGGAATGGACGGAAGGACAGGAGAGAACTTTCCAGTCCTTTGATCCCGCCAGCGGCATGATACTCTCATCCACAGCCGTATGCTCCGGTTTCGAGGAAGTATCTCTTCTTGGCGATACCGTAAATGCTGCCAGACTGAGCCTTTCACAGATGGGAACGAGGAATACCGTCTGGGTATTCGAGGGTCAGATCATCAGGGAATTCGAAGAAGGTCTCGGTATGGATATGTCGCGCGTTCCTCCGGAGCAGGGGGGCGACATTGTGGCAACCAGAGATCTCTACGAAGTGTTTGCCGTATCCTCAACTCCGATCTCGAACCCCAGAAGCACGGAGCCCAGAACCTTCGTTCTTCAGGGAGAGATAGACTGGAACCAGTTCCATCTGAACCTTCCTCCCATCCAGACAGCGACAGGCTGCACCGTAACGGTTTCAAACAGCGTACCTGGTCAGATCGCTCAATTCCCGCCTTCAATACCCGGGGACCTGATTGAGTTCACTCTTCCCGAGTCTATGATACAATGTGATGATTCGGTGATTACTTCGATGGCGGCCAGCCTGACTGACGGTTCAGCCGATTCGTGGGAAGCCGCCAGAAGAATCGCTTCATTCGTTGACACCAGTGTTGAGAACAGCCCTACGGTTTCCCTTCCTTCAGCAGTGGATGTAATGGAAAACCTCAGGGGAGACTGCAACGAGCACACGATACTCACCGTGGCTCTCGCTCGCGCGGTCGGCCTGCCCGCCAGGATCTGCGCCGGCATTGTGTATCTGAACGGTTCGTTCGGATACCATGCCTGGCCGATGAT
>JAUVUL010000103.1 GCA_030600975.1 Candidatus Aegiribacteria sp. | reverse complement strand
GCTCCAACAGCCCCGAGAAGAACCCCTGAGCAGACAGCTTCAGCCGTACTCTTTCCAAGGGGGGAAGCAGGAAACTCAAGATCAACCGAATTGAGCTGTTCCGCCTTCTTGAACAGTTCTCCCGCAGCGGTGCCCACCCCTGGAGTTATTGCGCCGCCAAGGTAAACCCCTTTGCTGCCGATAACATCGAAGGTTGTTGCCGTTCCGAAATCCACAACAATAGCGGGAGGTGATCCAAGGCTTAGAACGCCTGCCACATTTGCCAGTCTATCGGCGCCCAGTTCGTGGGGAAATCTGTAATCGATTGAAATCCCAGCTGTTTCCGTGGTTACTTCAACCGGATCCGCGTTGATGTACCTTCTGGAGAGATTCAGGAGGGCATGACGGACCTGGGGAACAACGCAGGCGTATGCAAAACCTTCGGGGAGATCACAATCGTCCGTCTTCAGAAGTGACCGAAGGATTACCCACAGGTCATCTGCAGTCCAATGCCTTGTAGTAATCCTCCATTGAACATCAAGCTTTCCATCTATGAATATTCCCGCTGATGTTCTTGTATTACCTATATCAAGTACCAGCCTTTTCATGTAGTCCCCCAGTCAAATCCTATGTCCGCTGATGGAGCCGAATGCGTAAGAGCACCTGAAGATATTCCGTCAACTCCGGTACCGGCAACTTCCCTTACGTTCTTCAGTGTTATTCCCCCTGAAGCCTCAAGGTAAATACCGCTGCCGGATGCCACTCGTACGGCTGCTGCCAGTGTATCGGGTTTCATATTGTCGAGCAGGATTCTGTCGGGTTTCTCATCAAGCACTTCTTTAAGCTGCTCGATGGAATCCACCTCGATCTCAATGGGAATACCCCTCTCCCTTATACGGAGTACTATGCTGTGCAGTTTTCCTGCTCCTCCGGCAACTGCTGTGTGATTGTCCTTTACCATGGCAAGCTCTGCCAGGTTGAAACGGTGATTCACTCCTCCGCCTGCCCTTACGGCGTATTTTTCCAGGGCACGCAGACAGGGAGTTGTTTTTCTGGTGTCCAGAATTTCCACTCCCGTACCTTTGACAGCCTCAACATATTTCGCAGTGAGCGTCGCAATCCCTGAAAGATGGCAGAGGAGGTTCAGGGCAACTCTCTCCCCTCTCAGAAGAAGGTCAGCGGAACCGTACATACATCCGATTCTGTCTCCCGGAAAGGCTATGGAACCATCAGGGATAATAGCCTGAATCCGGGGAACACTCATTCCAAATGAACCGGAAAGTTCGGAAAAAACCTGTTCAACAAGAAACCATCCCGCTGTGATCAGCTCTTCCCTGGCTGAAACAGCACAAGTACTGATATCGTCATCAGGTACTCCAAGTGATGAGGTTGTAATGTCATCCCTCACCCTGTCCTCAGCAAGAGCATTGCGTACAATAAATTTACCAACTGATACATGATCCAACCAGTCGACTTTTTTCATCATATTTCCTCCAGTAGCGCTTCAAGTCCGTACACTATTTCACCGCCGCTGATTGTCGCAACCACTTCGATCTCATCCCAGGATGTATGGAAGGGATCGGCTGACAGCACAGTCATATCTGCCACTCTTCCGACTGTAAGATCTCCGGCAAGATCCTGAAAACCACAGATTGCTGCTGCTTCTAATGTGTATGCATTGAGGGCTGACGAGGTATCGATCCCGAATTGCTCCAATGGATGGTCTGTTGCGCCGCTAAGCCCCCTGAGCGGGCCAAATGGCATGCTGTCGCTGCCAAAACCGAGTAAGAAACCGGCATCTGAAACCAGGCTGAAAGGGCTCAGAGCCAATGCCCTTTCCTTTCCCAGTTTTCCTTCGTACAGACCCCCGCTGACCTGCCACCTGTTTACGAAATTAGGCTGCATGACAAAGGAGTGAACTGCAGTATCCCACCGACCGGGCCAGTCCGCAACAAGTTCTTCGGCGTGCTCTATCCTGACGGTTACAGGATTCTCCCTCTCATGCTTCTTTTGGAAATCATGGCTTACGCGGTCTATCTGCGCCAGTGCCCTGCCCCCTATTGCATGGTAAACAGGCACCAGCCCCAGACTTTCCGTTAATTCCAGACTTCGCAGAACCTGTTTATCGGACAGTACAGGCTCGGTAACCGTCCCGTCTGAATAGCTCTCGGAGACAGCCGCGGTAGATGCCCCTAGGGATCCGTCAAGGAAGAATTTCAGGCCATCAATGCCGGGAATTATCCTTTCCAGATTGCGAGGTGTTTCTCTGAGAAAACCGGCATCCTTCCCGAAAAGACAGATGGACATTCTGATGGGGGGTTTGTTTCTCAACAGTACTTCCGCGGTAACAAGGGGTTCAAAGGTACATACAGCGGTGACTCCTGAGGAATAGGCCAGTTCCGTGGCTATTGAGCATGCCTGGTCCATAATGCGTGGTTCAGGCGGGAACAGGCTTTCAAAATCGAAAATGACCCCCTCCCTGATGATACCTGTTGAGTAATCCGCCCCCGGGCATTCAAGGGGGAGCATATCAAGCATGGCTGAATTTACAAGGGCTTCATGACAGCAGACCCTTCTGATGAAAACCGGGTGGTTTCCAGTTGCTCTGTCAAGTTCCGCAAGGGAGGGAAGCGCAGGATTATTCCAGCTGCTGCAATCGTATCCGAACCCTCTGAGAATTCGCCCTGTTCCATCCGAATTCATCTCAGAGGAAACCTTGTCAAGGAGATCCTGCGCGGATGCAGTTCCTGCGAGATCAAGATACAGGCTTTTAAGCCCGTTCCAGCAGAAATGGCAGTGTGCATCCACAAAACCCGGTATTACAAACAGATGTGAATGTACATCAGCAGATGGAGAAATATCTATTATCCTCTTCCCGGAGATCGATATTCTCGACGGGGGTAGTACACCGTGTTCCGGACCTGCCCAGATTCCTCCACAGGCAAAGGATTTCATGAACCGCGATCTTTCAGGTGATGGAACATAAGGTCAAGGACTTCGGCTTCAACCTCAAAACTGAAGAAAGTGGAACCTCCGCGTCGCTCAACGGCCGTAACCCTGCCTCTGATCTCAGCGGTTACAGGTCCTCCCGGAGGTACCGGCCCTTCGGCAATTTCTCTGCAATTTCGACCGGGATCGGATATTTCCCTGGCTTCTATCTCGGTGAGTTCACCCCTGTGCCTGAACCAGCGTGTAAGGATTATATAGCTGCCTTCACTGATGGAGGAAGCAGCTGGAAACCGGACATCCAGAATGACCGGTGAACTCTCATCCTTCTTTCCGCAGTTGTATACGGCAACCCTGTTCCTGCCCTCCTTCTTGGCATCGAAGAGAGCCTGGTCGGCAGCGACAAGCAGCTCGCTGCCGGCCACAGAGGGAAAAGTGCTTACACCCAGAGAAATAGTCACAGAGAGCGGAATAGATGAAGATTCATCATCGTCTCCAGATTGTCTTTCCAGAGGGGAATCGTAGATGCTCCGTCGTATCCTCTCAGCGGTCAGGGAAGCCTCATCCGAAGATGTATTTGGAAGAAGCAGAGTGATCTCCTCCCCGCCATATCTGTAGGCCTCGCCACGGTACCTTACAGCTTCACGGATGATGCAGCTTACGTGCCTGAGAACTCTATCCCCGGTATCATGACCCCATCTATCATTGAATTTCTTGAAATGGTCGATATCGATCATAATCGCTGACAGGGGAAGATTTTCTTCCCCCATGATTCGAAGCAGAAGTGGCAGACTGCCATCCAGAGCTTTTCTGGGTGGTATTCCTGTTACCGCGTCAAGTTCTCCCGTCCAGGGAAACTCCAGATGAAACTCACTGCGGCCCATGAATGACAAATCCATACCTCCCGTGGTTGCATGAATAATAACAGAATATCTATTAAATGAAAGCACCATAGCCCGTATCCAACACAAATACTCTACTGCAGCGATGCATATTACTGTGTTTACTTGTATACTCAAGCATCCGTCCTCGACGTACTGTTCAAATACGCTTCCGGAGTCTGCATTCGCAAGCCTCGTATACACAGGAATCTGCACCGCTTCGCTACGAGTACCTGTGATGGATCAGGGCTAACATTGACGAGAGCGGAAGAAAGGAGCAGACTATAATGTATTGATTATCAATGGAGGAAAATCATGGTGCGTATGCGAGAATACTTATTTACGATGCTGCTTGTAGCGCTTCCAATCATGATATCATGCTCCTGGTCAGCAACACAACAAAAGATTCTTGATAGATACAACGAGGTCACGGGATACATCGATAGGAACGAATGGGAATCAGCTGCCAGTTCACTGAGTTCTTCTACTCTGCTCTTTCTTGATTCACTGGCTTCGGAACTGGAATCGAGAGGACTGCAGGGATACGAATCCTGTACGGACCTTCTTCCGATACTGTGTGATGAGTACATTGACTTCAGCGGAGATGTAACTATGATTTTCGTCCAGGGAGATCAGGCGGAAATCACTCTTTCTGCTGATGAATCGCAAAAGCATTCAATGGTTCTTGAGGAGGGTCACTGGCAACTCAATCTTGAAAAGATATTCAGAAACAGTATTGATACAGATCTCAGGGGTTCCTATGTTCAATAACAATATGACCGCACAATTTCTATTTTCGTTAGCGTTTGCACCGTACCGGTTCGGAAAACCGGGAATACTCAGAAAGAGGGAATTTTGATGAAGAGATTGGCATTACTTCTCAGTGTACTTGCTATCGCACTGTTTGCCGCCTGCGGTGAACGGGCGGATGAGGCAACACCAACTCCAGTAGAAGACACTGATGAAGCAGCAATGGCTGAAGTCACCATTACGAACGGGCTTGAGGCGTGGGATATTTACTTCATACTCATTGATCCGTCCGACGAAATGTGGAGTGAAGACCATCTTGGAGCCGATATCCTGGCTCCGGGAGAATCCTTCACTATTGAGATCGAAGAGGGCACCTGGGACATGATGGTTGAGGACGAAGACGGTGACACCTATACACTCTGGCAGGTTGAGATAGGACCTGAAGGCTACCAGTGGAATGTAACACTCGACGATCTGGATTCGGACTGGGGCGATGATGAGTACTTCGCCCAGGTAATCGAAACAGGCGAGGGAAGCACATACATAGCCATCACAAACGATCTTCAGGGATGGGACATATACTGGGTATACGTTGATCCCACCGGATCACCCTGGAGCGATGACCTTATGGGTTCGGACATTCTCTACCAGGATGACCAGCTCATCGTCAGGGTAGACCCCGGAACATACGACATACAGGTTGAAGACGAAGACGGTGACACATATACACTCTGGGAAGTTGAAGTGGATGCAGCCGGTTTCGAGTGGTTCGTAACACTCGATGACATGGACCCCATGTCAGGTGATGAAATAGTCGAAGGCGTTTCTCTGGAAACCGGTGAGGGAATTGCGCCGGTCACCATCGTAAACGATCTGGGCGGATGGGACATCCACTACGTATTTGTAGACCCTTCTGATGGTCCCTGGGGTGATGACCGCCTCGGAGCCGACATTCTTACAGGATCAAGCGATATCACAGTCTGGGTAGACCCTGGAACCTACGATATACGTGTACAGGATGTGGACGATGACACTTACACCGTTTGGGGAATCGATGTTGACGAAAACGGCTACGAATGGGCAGTAACCCTTGCGGATATGGATTAAGTTAAACTCCTGTTAATTCTCGACAAACAGAAAAACCCGTGGATTGCAAAGCTCTCCACGGGTTTTCATTTATACTGAAACAGCTATTTAGAGTAAAACTCGACAACCATACGTTCGTCTACTTCAAGGGGCACATCCTCCCTGGAAGGAAGAACCTTCATGATTATCTTCCTGGCAGCGGGATCAACATCAAGAAATGCCGGTACACCAATACCGGAACCCTCTGTAATATTAGCCTCAACGACTTTAAGCTTTTTACTCTTCTCCTTCAGAGAAATAACATCACCGACCTTGACTGAGTATGACGGTATGTCCAGTTTTCTGCCGTTAACGGTTATATGACCATGACAGACAAGCTGACGTGCCGCGGGTATGGATATCGTGAAACCCGACCTCGCGACGACATTGTCCAGTCTGCGTTCGATCTGCTGGAGAAGGTTATGACCGGTTTCACCCTTCATCGAAGTGGCTTTACTGTAATACTTGCGAAGCTGCTTCTCCGACAGGCCGTAGTTGAACCTGATCTTCTGCTTCTCGATAAGCTGAAGCCTGTACGTTGAAGCTCTTCTCCTGCGCCATCTGCCACCATGTTCTCCAGGTGGATTCGGGTTGGCAGGATCTTTTCTTGTCAGGCCAGGAAGGGGTCCTAAAGACCTGATCTTGCGAAATTTCGGACCACGATATCTTGACATTAAGCAACCTCCGTTTTCTGTGCCTCACGAATCCATCGTGGCATGACGATAACACCGGACACCCGCCGGTGAACTGTTCTCGGACAGCCATCTCCAAGCATAGCCCGTATTTCTCACCAGTACTCTACTGCAGCGGTGAATATGCCCCCGTCTACTGCGTTATGCTCATGCATCCGTCCTCGACGTACAGTCTGAGTACGCCTCCGGAGTCTGCATTCGCAAGCCTTGTATCCAGAGCCATCTTCAACGCTTCGC
>JAUVUL010000046.1 GCA_030600975.1 Candidatus Aegiribacteria sp. | reverse complement strand
GATCTGTCCAGTTGAAGCCCTCCATACCGAGGTCGGGATTGATGTAGATGTGAGCTGCAAGGCTGACACCCTTGATATCGCTTGCGTCAAGTTCCTTCGCGCACTGGATGAAAGTATCAGCTGTAGCACCGTTACCGATGTTGATCTCGTATATCGGTGAGGTGCCGTCCTCGCGGATGTATTCGTTCATGATGTTGAGAAGCATCCTGAACTGAATCGGGTTCTGCGTGGCGAGAAGCATAGAAATTTTTATATGAAGATTGGGTATATCACGCCCATAGTAGCAGATTGCAACAATGGTACTCCAGCTGGGATTCAGGTAGAAATCCCCTCCGGTTGCAAGTGCGGTGCGGGTAACTCCATCGAGGTAGATCAGGTGATTGTTGTTGGCCACTTCGATCCCGCCGAAATTACCGAAAGGTGTGCCCTGATTCTTCAGGGTAAGCGCACAGATCCCGTCCTCACATTCGTATCTGACGAATTTCTCCCCGGTTATAGCTTGCAGCTCTCGGAATCGCTTCTCCGGCTGGGGTATACCAATAAGATTCGTACTGCAGAACTTGCTGGCCTTCATGATGTTCTCGGCCATTGTAAGCGTTGCGAGAAGATCACCATTGTAAATGTAGTTATCAGTAAGGGCTACTACGGATATCATCTCCTGAGGAGCGAAGCATGGCTCATCGGACCCGGCACTCTCAGCTATTCGTTTGATACATTCGTGAGTGACCTTTGCGCCCTGGAATCCGGAAACCTGACTCGTTGCGGTTCCAAGAGAATCGTTGTAGGTGATTCCGTTTTCTTTCTCAAAATCCTCTACCTGCGGGAAGTTCCGGGCGTAGACTTCCGCTTCTTCGATCATTTTTCCGAAACCCTTTTCAGCAAGGATTTGTTTCCGTGTCTCAAAATCTCTCATTTTTCTGATGGTACTGACGATGTTCTCTGCACCGCCATGATGTTTCTTTAGAGCATCCATGGCTTTCATATCGGCATCGGACAGTAACGGATATTTCATCGGTTCCTCCTGTTCAGCCTCAAGAGAGGCTCACCTGTGCAGGGTAGTCATGAAAAGAGAATCAACCCCTTGACTAATTTTCCAACGCATTTGATCGCATACAGAAAAACAATACACGATTCAATCCCGCTCTGCAATAAGGAAATTCCAGAACGATTCCCGAAAGAATCACAGGCTGATCCAGCCCCGATTATGAATCCTTGCAGGAACGTATGAACTCAGTCTATAATAATAATGTGGTAATGTCTTTTGAACCCGTCCTGTGGGATTTGCTTTATTGGGAGGGTCTGGATGAAAATCATCGATTTTGTTACTCTTTTAATTATATCGTCAATGGCGATGGGTGATTCAACGTGGTCGGTAGTAATTGAACCCGGGGAAGACTGTCTATACTATCTGCGGGATTGTGCTGTCCTTTCAAACGGCAATGCTGTTATCTCCATTGTTGGAGCATTTGAAGATCCATTCCTGATATGTTTTGACCGTGAGGGGGAAATTCTCTGGTCCAGGCATATTCTTGATGTGGGCGATTACAGGGCTTTCGAGAGTAACGGAGAACTGGTTACGCTGGAAGACGGTTTCGCGGCCTGTTATCACTCCGAGCCAAGAGCAACCGGGATGAATACGGATATAGCTGTGGTCAAAATAGATTCTTCAGGTGAAATTCTCTGGACCTACATTCTGGGAGAGGATGACGAAACCATCTGGATATCCACCGATATGATTTCCTGTTCCGATGGCGGATTACTTGTTTCCGGCTGCCCCGGGCAACAGATCTTTGGAGGATTCGTATTCAAGCTCAGTTCAGACGGCAGGCTGGAGTGGATGACGCAGCCGGAAGAGATAGCAGGTTTTGCTTTATCTGTGATGCAGACTGTCGATGACGATTACTTCGTCCTTGTCAGTGATTATAGCGGCGTAGTTGTACACCATATAACCAGCCATGGTCTGGTTTCAGCTCCAATCACTGTTTCTGAAACAGAGATTCCTTTCAGAGCCAGGATCAGCTGCATCAATGACTCTTTCTGGATTTTTCCTGCTATTGAGAACCATGTCTTGTATGCAAGCCGATTGTATCCGGATTACGGCACACAGCATGAAATTTATATGCAGCTTCCCCGGGGCAGTGAAGCAGGACTTGCGGATACTACTGAAGGAGGCTTGCTTGTATCAGGTGGCAGTGATGATGGTGATGCTCTTCTGATGCGGTATGACTTCAATGGGAATCTCCTTTGGCAGCGGTATTATGACACTGGCGGAATTGACTTTCTCTACGGCGCGGATTTTTCTAACCAGGGGATCCTTGCAATAGGGCAAACACAGATCGATTCCGAAGAAGAGTGGGATTTCTGGATAGTAATGACAGACAATAGCGGTTTTGTAGAAGAAGCCGAGGTCACTGAAAACGGCATCCTGTTAATTGAACCGGAAAGAATGCATATCGAACTCTATGCGCGAGGCTGGGTTATGGCTTATGCGGTATTCAATGAAGAAGAGGAAGCAATTCAGTCTTCCCTTGATCTGATGGAAAGCACAGGTCTGCAGACAGGATACCTCTGGATACCGGACTGGCAGAGTCTGTCAGGGGCGGAGGGATGGCTTGTTTACGCAAGATCTTACATGGAACACGACGGCATATTGCAGGAGGGTATTGATTCTCTTCTGGAAATGTATCCCGATACATATTTTATATGGGTGAGCCACGGCTGGGACAGAAGAACCATGACAACCGATGATTACTTCTCCAAATATTGTCTGTTATGAACTCCGGTTAAAATATTCCCCAGCAGGTATCTGGACAAATGATATGAGATTCTGTATTGTGATTATTGATTAAAGGACTCTGTCAGGAAGGATTTGAAGAAAAATCCACTATGGGTAACGAAGTCATAATTCTGATATTTCAGGCGATGGTAATGTATTTTCTGGTCCTCTGGACCCACTCGATGCGTCACCGTTTTGGTCTTGTGTATTTTTACGCTCTGATCGGCGGGCTTACCGCTATCATGTCCTGGGTGACTGATGCGGGAGTTGTTATTCAAGTGGCCGGAATTACTTTCATGGTCGGATCGACAGTTTTCTATACTTCACTGCTATTGGGTGTTTTCGTCGTTTATGTATTTGATGGTCCCAGAGCAGCCAGGACAGTTATTTTCATCGTGGTTGGCATTTCTATATTAATGCCGTTATTAGCTGTAGTCCTGCATTTTCAGAATAGTATCATCAGTAATACTCCGCTTGCTTTCGTTCCGTCACCAAGTCTCCGAATCAACACAGCCTCTGTAGTCGCAACTTTGCTTGATCTTATTTTTATAGCCATTGTGTGGGAGTATCTTGGAAAACCTGTTCTAAAGATACGGCTCTGGCTTCGTGCGTTTCTAACCCTGCTCGGAGTTATGTGGCTGGACGTGATTCTTTTCGCAACAGGTGCCTTTGCGGGTACCCCCGACTATTTAAGCATCATGCAGGGGACCCTGATAAGTCGACTCATTATCTCAGTATTTGCCTTGCCATTCTTATATGGATACCTGGATTGGCAAAGCAAGAAAAAGGGAATTCAGATTGAGAACCGACCTGTTCTGGCTATTTTGAAACAGATTGCTGAAATCGAAATTGAACTTGCGGATGCACAGCACGAAATCGAGAGACGGAAAAAGGCGGAAAAAGAACTGGAGATGGCCGTACATGACCTCCAGAAGGCCCTAACGGAAGTAAAAACCCTTCAGGGAATTCTACCTATTTGCTCTTATTGTAAAAAGATAAGAGATGATCACGGGTATTGGCAAAAAGTCGAAGAATATATTCACGATCGATCTGAAGCAGAGTTCAGCCATTCCATCTGCCCCGAATGCGCGAAGAAATATTATAGTAGTTATTCAAAAGGTGACGAATGACAACTGTTGCTGTGTATGTGAGATAGGACGCACTCTTTAACCCCGCGATTCAAATCGAATATTCCAGCACTTAAACACTGCACGGGAGATGTTTGCACATCGGTTGTTCCGGGATGACTCAGATGGAACCGGCATTCTTCTTAGCGGGGAGAGAAAATATTACACTTCTCTCCCCGCATTGTTCTGAATACGCTATCTGGCGACTATTATGGATCGGGTTTCCAGTAGATCACCATTCTGAATCGTAACAATGTAATGGCCGTTGGGAATCGGTGTACCGTTACTGTCAACTGCTCCCCAGAAGCAATTTCCGTTATTATCCGGCATAACGGTTTCCCTGAACACAACACGTCCGCTGAGATCGAATATCTTGATCAATCCGCTGGATTCACCTGTGAATATCCAGGCGCCTGTGAGAACCGGGTTGGGGTAGACAGAGAAGTTCCCCGGAAGGATCCCCTCAGGACTGTCACCGATCGCGACCGGAGGTGAGTAGGTTGTGATTCCAGAGAACCATATCCCATGAGCTGGAGACAGTGCGGCTCCAGGACCATGACCACCGGCTGATCCATCCATGTCGATCTTCGTCCAGATAAGATCGTATCCCGGTGAAGAGGTGCCTGCTTTCTTTGTGGCAGCTGATGGGAACAGATCATCGTGACCCGCATCCATTGAGAGATTCCCCAGATTCCATGGTGGAGGATTGCCTATGACCTTCGAAGCCCCGCCTATTTCGTAGTCCATACCATCGAACATCTGATATGCGATCCATAAATTATTGTACGGATCAACAGCTATCGTAGGAAACTCATCATCGGTAGACCCACCGCTTACTGATTCAACTGGATTCCACATTCCACCGGGTCGCCAGCTGTAAAGGATGAAATTGACCAGGGTTCCGTACATTCCAGCATCAGGTCCGGGGAAGCTGTTCAATACGGTAGGATCAAGACCGGGAGTGTAAGGTCCCGGTGTATCAGGATCGTGTGCCCAGAGTTCTGTCATCCATGCCACATGCGGGATATCATCTCTGTCAACAGTGAGAGATGGATATCCATCCCATCCGTTTGCACCAGATAAAAAAGTCACGTCCTCGAAAGGCATGGGCCATGTAGCTCCAGCATCGGGACTGGATGTGTAGAGGATATGTGGAGGTGATGAAGTATCAATATCATCGTTCCACACTACATGAACAACATCCGAACAGTAGGTGTAATCTGATGGAGGGCCCATGAAATCGATGATTGTGGCGACATCCGGCATCTGGCTGTTTACCACGGGTGTCATACTTATGTTAGCGAAAGGGGACCAGGTATTTCCATTATCCGGGCTCTGCGAATAAAAGATCTCGGAAAATGGATCGGCATCCTCTTCCTGCCAGACAACATGAAGTATGTTGCCAAGTGAACAGTCTATGTCCGGAACAAGCGAATTGTGAGTGCTGATATGTACAGGTATCGGAGGACTCCAGACATCCGGAGGGGGAACAATTGCATTTGGACTTGAACAGGTGAAGATATCGTAGACACCACCCGGATCGCAGTGCTGCCAGACAACGTGAAGCATATCGTTGTCATTGGAAACACCTGCGGAACCGTGTTCAATGGCGATCGAAGGATATCGGTCATCACCAGGAAGACTGACGATCTTCACCGCAGGTGCCCAGTCAGCTGGAATGGTGGGGGGAGCAGGAACCAGCGTATGAGAGTACCAGATATCACAGAATCCACCCGGTGCGGAATCCGGATTGTCCTGACTGTGGTATACAATATGGAAGAAGCCATCGGCATCCCTGACCATGGCCCTGCCGTTATTGAAACCGGTTGCTTCCCATTCACTGCTGAAGTTATTATCAACCTGAAAATGCTGCGCGAAGACAGCAACAGGTACGCTCATTAGAAGAAAAAACACTATATAACGCATGATATCAAACCCCTCTCTTTCTGTTATAAAACCTAATCAAGTATCATGTACATACTTACAATACATAATTCACGAATCAATTGCAACTACAATTGAATTTCCCTGAATCTCGATTAATGGTGGTAGGACCAGTTTTCAGTTCTTCAGGAGCTACCACAGGTACACTCTCCATTAATATTTCACGGTTGATGTTCGATGGACCTCTTGCTCTGGAACAGCATACCTTCGGTTCCATTAAAGCTCTCTGGAACTACTGATCCGGACTGAAACAGGTTAAGGGTGGGATTCACTCCCTCCCTTCACGTACCGTTCTTTATCAGCATCGTATCAGGGACCTGGATAACTGTCTATCTTCCACCGGTCGTCTTCTCTGACAATCACCCATGTATTTATCTCATCACTATTGTAGTATCTCTCTGTTACTTCCACCAGAGCAGTATCACCTGTTATCCTTGGTTCTCCTATCAGGTACTCAGGACCGGAATCCTCTAGATTCATTCTTTCAAGCATGTCCCAATGAGCTTCAAAACAAAGAATGTAAAAAGTTTCCGCATTCAGGTTCCTTATCTCCGATTCGCTGATCTCTACACCTGTAATATCGAGAATTCGGTTCGGATCACCATTCCTGATCTCATCTACATACTCACCCATGTTACTCAGCTTACCGTTCGATAAGTAAGATAACAGAAGCCTCGCGTCTCTGCTTTCCTCCGCAGCAAGAAATGCTCTTACAACTTCAACCGGTTCAAGCTCTGTGACCTCTCCGCAGCCGAATGAAACGAGTAGAATAACGATGATTAAAGGTATTTTCGACATAATGTTCCTCTTCATTTTTCTATCGAACTATTAATGGAGTTATGAATGATCAATCCTTATCCATATGAACATCAAGCTGAGGATAGGGTATGGAGATATTTTCGGCGTCAAATGTTTTCTTGATTTTTTCGTTCGTATCGAAGAATACGTTCCAGTAGTTTTCTGTTTTTACCCATGCCCGTACAGTGAAGTTCACGCTGCTGTCAGCCATTTCAAGCAACCCTACGAATGGCGGGGGATCCTTGAGTATCCTTTCATCCTCAGTCAGTATTTTCAGCAGTATATCCTTTACCCTGTCAACATCATCATCGTAACTAACCCCAGCGACGATATCAACTCTCCTGGTCTCCATTGCGGAATAATTGATTATAGTGTCGCTCATTATCTTAGCGTTGGGTACGATTATCAGTTTATTGTCGACGGTCTGGATCGATGTCGTGAATATCCCAACCTCCTTTATGAAACCGTCACAACCCCCTGCACTGACATAATCCCCTCCTTTGAAAGGCTTGAAGATTATCATCAGGACGCCTGCTGCGAAATTGGAGAGGGAACCCTGTAGAGCCAGACCTATGGCCAGCCCTGCGGCTCCAAGAATCGCAACGAAAGATGCGGTCTGAATACCCAGCTTGGAAAGGGCTGCAATAACGACGAATGCGATAATACCAGCGTAAACAATGCTGCCGATGAATCCTGTCAGAGTTGCGTCAATATCCCTTTTCTGCATAATCTTGCGGATAAGTTTCCTGATGATAGAGGCAACGAATTTCCCTGCGATAAGGATAGCTACCGCTGCCAGGATATTCAATCCGTACATCGTCACGATTTCTTTTATCTGCTCCCATACAACTGCCATTCTATTTCCTTCCCGCTAACCATACCGGACTTCATAATCCATACCCGAATATTGTTGATGATTTCATCAGTAGGTATGGAATGAACTGGCTGAACATACAGACACTGACGGCTGAGTGAATGTTCAAAGGAGATTATTTGAACGAGAAACAGCCCCCGTTGAAGAGGGCTGTTTCCTTACCGCTGATTCTCATCAGCTTAGACCGCAGGAGTATTAGAATTCATGCTAGAAGGTCGATTTGATAGCTCCCCATGTATCTCTCTGCAGGGCAGTGGGAATCCAGTCAATATCCAGCTTGAAGAGGTTGGCATTCTGCGGATAGACCCATAGATATTCTCCATCGTAGTCAAGACCACCGTTGGGCCCGCTTGCATCCTCAACGAAATTACAGGACCAGATCGGGGTCATGTTCACGCTTCCATCGGCATAGAGTTCGAATATGAAGATATTGTCAACGCCTGTTATCTGAGCGCATACGAAGAGATAATTATCCCATACAGACACGCCGGAAACAGTATTAAAAGCCGCCGTGGTCCATGTAACCGTGGATTCTGTACCGGTGTATGCACCCCATGCGATTTCATCCATAAAGAAACACGAAACATACAGATTGTCGTGTCCTGCATCTACACCACAAATATGAGTCCAGGCTGAAGGACCCACTAAATCCCTTACGAAATAGGGATCAGCACCGGTTGTGGAGACATCGTATACCTGGATGTTATTGGATACCCAGTCGCCGAAGAAGAACTCGTTGGGAGAGCTTGAATAAACACAGTATCCCATGTCATCAGCATCAACTCCGGCGTAAATAGGCCATGTATAACCGGTGGCAGAACCTGTTGACATGTCGAACTCGTTATTTGTCAACGGAT